>SFJN01000181.1 GCA_004555055.1 Bacteroidales bacterium
TATTATTCTTCGGCTATATCCTCTCCAGAGCATTCACTGATGACAAGCCACGCAGACGAGACCATTCCAGAAGGCGCAGCACGTCCTTTTGGGATGACACCTCCTATTCTGCATACGATACCTGGCGCAAGTCCCATGGTGACCAGAACGTTCTGTTCTGATTGCCCAATACTGCCAACACGTCCGTTCACTCACAAAACCGTCCCCACGATGAAGAAGATATTCCTCTTAGCCCTCCTGTCATTATCCGTCCTCGGTTCTTACGCCCAAACGCACGACAAGGCTGCCAACGATACCCTTTCTTCCGCTGCACCCATCGAGCAGTGGGAGTACAAGACCATCTACGTCCACAACACCCACCAACACGCCCGTCAGGGAGAAGTAGAATTCAAGTCCCACAAGGATGCCGAGAACCTGAACAAGTACGGAAGGGAAGGATGGGAGCTGGTTGCTGTTACCCCTGTTGTTGGCGAGCCCATCGGCAATGACCGCACCTATACCCTGATGTTAGTATATACCTTCAAGCGCAGACTGTCGGCCAAGCGTTAGACAATCCATGCTTATCCGTTGAGTTCACGGAGTCTCCGTACCACATCCTCCCGCGTCTTGCGGATAAACTCCAGTATCACCATAGGGTCGAGGCATTCCCCTGAACTGTCTCTGACACCGAAGTGCAGGTGTGCCCCTGTGGAAGTCCCCGTATTGCCGGATATGGCAATTACCTCACCCGCTTTCACGCTGTCCCCCTTTTTCACCATCGGTTGAGAAAGGTGGCAGTATGAGCATGTATAGCCCCCGGGATAGCGTACCGTCACATATATTCCAGAGCGTTTGTCGGAGTCCACTGCTGTCACCTCTCCGTCCATCACGCTATATACCTCCTCATATTTCGCACGAAGGTCGATGCCGTCATGCTTCAGCTTCTTGCGTAGTATGGGGTGTTTTCTTATCCCGAACGGCGATGTCACTTGGATATGGCCGAGCGGATAGGACACGCTGAGGTATCGTTGTATCAGTACCTTCCTCATTGAATCCACCTCCATCCCGATAGTTTCCCCTTTGGTGGAAACAGATTCATGCACGTCATCAGTAGCGTCAGCCACCGATGGCGTGCTTTCTTTTGGTACCTCCATGACGTTGGAATCCGTCGGAGCGCCACCAGTCATCTGCACCTTGTAATGAGGTATAGAGGAGGAAATCGTATTGAACTGTGCGAGTGCTTTGCCCGATACGGCAAGGCACAGAATGGTCATAGTAAGGCATTTCATCCTGCAAAGTTATGACATTCCTGCCACATGGCTGCAATCCGTGATGTCAGTCTAACAAACTTTGTATTTTTAGACCTTATAATTATACCTTGAAACAATCAGAAAAGCACATATATAAAATGCTAAATATCAATGTTAAGATACAATTAGAAGGTACAATATATCCCGCAGTTTATAATAATATCTAAAACCTTGTTCAAAGGTGCCTTTCCATTCGTGCAGTCAGCCCGAATAACCTTATATTTGCCTGACGATTGTGGATTACGAACTGTTAATAATCATGATTAGAAGTGTTTTTCAAGACGAAGAGATACCCTATGGAGTATTGAACCGTTTCGGTCTCAGTCAGGAGATGATTGAAGACCTCCCCCAGAACGTCCTTTCAGGCATCCGTGACGGTCGCCGTTCCCCCGTTTTACCTATCTGTTACACGTGCGATGACGGTGCCAAGGTCTATGACCGTGCCCGTTTCGCCCTGTTCCGTGACGAGGAAAGCGGCAATGTCAAGGTCATGTTCTATCCCCGCCAGACCCGTCTCACACTCGATATGTTCACCGATGCCCAGCAGGCCCTGCTCCGTGAGGGCAAGACCATCATCGGCACGGCGACCACCGGTGACGGACGTGATGTCCAGGCATTCGTGCAGCTCGACCCCGACACCGGCCAGGTGCTCACTGTCCCCACTCCTGTCATCGGCAACAACCTCCAGGTGTTGGCCGACCACTTCCAGCTGAGTTCCGCCGAGCTCACCTGTCTGAAGAACGGTGAGCCGCTGACCATTGTCGAGGACGAGGAGGAAGTCACATTCGGCATTGATCTCAACGATGCCAAGGGCTTCCGTCACGCCATGGGCAACAGCCAGAAGTGGAAGGAACAGGCCGCCCAGGCCATGGACACCTATACCTTCGGCATTTTCGGCTGTTGGGTCAAGGATGACAATGGCAACCTGGACTATGTCCCTGAGGACGAATATACCGATGCCATGTGGGAAGCCCAGAAGCGTCTCGGTCTTAGCCGCGCCTCTGCCCACAAGATGTAGAACCCTTAAACAACGAACTTATGGCAAAAGAGAAATTCTATTCCGTCGAAGTTCTTGCAGAGAAGATGCAGAACGGAGACATCGGTTGGCTGGAGTATGTCAACCACTATTCGCGCAGGATGAAGAAGGAGTTTGCCCATTGGTGCAGCGAGACCGGCAAGGTCCCGTCCGACGAGACTGCCGAAGAGTTCCTTGCGCTGAAGAGTGCAGAGATGGAAGAAGCCATGGAGAAGGGCGACCTGTAGTCCTTATTTCTATTATCCACCCTTTACCCGATTCCTATGTCAATAAGAAAGAATACCAATCCACGTTCCCTTGACCTGAGTCCCGAGCTTCAGGATATACTGGTGAGGAACGGAATGCAGGCCCATATCACCGGCAGCAGCAACGGCTTCCAGCTGGTTGTGCAGGGCCATGACTCCCCCGTCCTTGCCTACAATATCACCGAGAAGCAGCTGAAGGCATTGACTGACTGGGGTACCAACCATGCCAACCGTCAGGCGTACACCGTCTTCACCGACCTTGTCAGGAACGATTTCGACCTCCCTAAGGACTTTGTCCATGCCCGCAATGCCAACGGCAGGGTCACTATGGGACTCCATGGCTACCGCATCGGGGAAGGCGAGTACGGCAGGATGGCACGCCCCTATATGGGCTGGCATACCGATATGCGCCACACCCCATTCCTGGGTTGGACACCGCGCCAGCAGGAAGGCTACCACCTCCGGCGCATCGGTGGCGAGCTGTTCTATGGCGGTGCCCCCATGGTCGCTGCCCGTCCTGACGGCAGGATGAAGCCCGGCGAGCTTGCCAATGGCGGCTACGGCTTCTACTACAAAGGCCAGCAAGCCCAGACCGTACCACCCCAGAAAGATGTCCTTGCGGATATGCAAGCCGTCATCGAACCTGTCAAGGCCGTCGAGCGCACCACCCATACCGCCACCCCCTACAAGGAAGCCATCACCTCCGATGTCTATTTCAGCAACGAGAAATGGCAGGAAGTCCTTTCCTCCCATGGTCTGGTTGTCGATACAGATACCAAATCCTTGACCGTCCAGAGTGCCGCCAGTCCCGCCGACCTGCAGTACGACCTTTCCGATGAAGAGCTGAGAAAGCTCACCTCCAACTCATTGAAGGACGTACCCATAGCCGACCGTCTGGCCGTCATCAACGGAGTCATCGGAAAGGATTTCAAGGATTCCGTCACCATGGATATGCTCAACAGCAAGCAGTCCATCAACATTGCGTTGACCGACCAGGCCCAGGCTGAGATCAACCAGCAGCTTGGTGTCAGCGTCCGTCAGGCCGGTCTTGAAATCAAAGGCAACGACATCATTGAAGTGGATCAGCCTATGCAGGACAGCCAGCGTGCGCTCCTCGATGAGAATGCCGTCGATGGCAGGAACATCCAGGAGGGCAAAGGCTGGTTCAGGGAAGGAGCCCATGGTCGTGCCGTCGATGTCCAGGAGATCCGTGTCGAGCGCATCGAGCCCGAGAAGCCAAAGGTTAAGGAGGGCAAGGAGCAGGAAGCCAAAGGCAAGGACAAAAGTGCTGAGAGTGAAGTCAAGTTCCGCATGACCGCCGTCATCAACGGCCAGGCCATCAGCCATGACATCACCGAGAAGCAGTACAACAAGTTCCTCGCTTTGGATGACGAGCATCGTATGAAGCTCTTCGCCAAGGTCTTCCCCGAGGTGGACATCAAGAACGTCCCAAGGGAGAAAGACCCCAACGGCCTCACGTTCGGTGAGAAGCTCTTTGCCGGTCTCTCTGCTGCGTTGGGTGTCGCCCATGAGGCCGCCCATATCTATGGAGATGTCAAAGCCCCCCGTCCTGACATCTATGTTACCCATGTCGAGAACCACCATCCTGCCGAGCGCGTCTTTTTCAAGCCTGGTGTTGACAGTCCTATGGATGTCGCCGCCCGTGCTTATGAGGCCCAGGTCAATGCGGAGATACGGCACATGGAGATGCACCATGGCATGTAAGTCCAATCAATCCTATAACCATGAAAGAGAAAGTATCAGTATGGTTTGAGGTGTCCGTCTCCTACAAGAAGATGCAGGAAGACGGCACCGAAAAGAAAGTCACAGAGATTGTCACCGTCGATGCCGTCAGCTTTGCAGAAGCCGAAAAGCGAGCCTTGAAGGAGATGGGCTCCATTGTCCGTGGTGGTGTTGACATCAAGAACATCAATCCAGCACCTTACAAATCCGTCTTCTTCGACGAGAAGGAAGGTGACAAGTGGTTCAAGGCCAAGCTCACGTTCCTCAGCTACGACGAAGCCACCGGCAAGGAGAAGCGCACCAACAGCACCTACCTTGTCCAGGCCGACACCTTCGCCGATGCCCTCCGCAATGTCGAGAGCGTCATGGACGGCAACAGTGACTATGTGACCGCCAACATCTGTGAGACCAAGGTGCTGGATGTCTATCAGCGATGAAGACTTCCTTTATCCTGCAGAAGGTGAAGGAGACGCTCCGTGATAACTGGTTGGAAATCCTCCTGGCCATCATCCTGGTGCTTCTCCTTCTCCTCACGGATGTCAACCCTCGTATGATTATCGTATAACCCCATTTACCTATA
>SFJN01000182.1 GCA_004555055.1 Bacteroidales bacterium
TCTTATGCTTGGCCACTTTTCATACTCTCGCTTGTATATTTCTATCCTTTAAACACTTACATAGCCCGCTATGCGCGTGTTTGCAGGACAGAAATCTACAGTGCGATAGTTCGAAAACTGTCTCAAGCTAATTTATAGAACATCCCATAAGGGAGCAGAAATCCCTACCTATCTGCTCCGTCCCCGGCCAGGGATTTTTCCCGAAAATCATTAAATTTTAAAGCGACAAACACATGAAATACCTGCACCTCATCCCCGCCCTCCTCGCCGTATGTTCCCTCACGGCGTGTGCCGGCAACACCAATCCCGATGAAATCTTCGACAGTTTCCGCAACGAACCTCAAGCCGAATGCATACAGGTTCCGAAAATCTTGCTGAAAATGGGCACCACCTTCGCTGCCGTGAGTGCCGATGACAACGGCGAACGCCAGGCTTTGAGCATGGCAAGCAAACTCAGCAGCGTCAGGGTGCTCGACCTCGACGACTGTGCACCGGTCGTGAAACAGCGTTTTGCAGAGGAAACGGCAAACTTGGAGGACAAAGGATACGAAACCCTGATCAGCGTGAACGACGAAGGCGAAAAAGTCCGTATCTATCTCCGGCGCGAGAAAGGTGACATCACGGAACTCCTCATCGTCAACCGTTCCGACGACGACGCTTCGATGGTACAGCTGAAAGGAAAAATCAAGGAGAGCGAAATCGGAAACCTCGTGAAAGCAGATTTCGACTGACATCCCTCCCTCTTCTCCCCGAACTCCCATACGCCATGGATGCCACCACCTTCAAGCAGCGTCTGCTGCCACTCTCGCGACAGCTCTACTGGACAGCCTTCAGACTCACCGGTGGACGCAGCGAAGCCGAAGACCTGGTGCAGGAGGTCTATGCCAAGCTATGGACCCTGCGCGACAAACTGCCGCCCGACATGAACGACCTTCCCTATTGCCTGCGTACGATGCGCAACATCTTCCTCAACCAGCAGCGTGCACAGCATTTGGAAACCGACGATGCCGACGACGAACGTCTGGGGAACATAGCCGACGACGACACTCCCGACACCCTGACCGAACGGCGCGAACTCTCGGAGATAGCGCTGAAACTTGTGGAAAACCTGCCCGAACAGCAGCGACGGGTGATGACCATGAAGGACGTGGACGACTGCTCCATGGACGAAATTGCCGCACATACCGGACTCGCACCAGGAAACATCAGGGTCATCCTCAGCCGCGCACGGAAAACCGTACGCCAGGAACTTGAAAAAATGCTTGCCATACGAAAATACACACACTACAGCCATGATGAACAAAGACATTGAAAAGATGCACCGTCTGCTCGACAAATTCTATGCCGGAGAGACCGATGAGGGCGAAGAGGCTTTGCTCGCCGATTTCTTTGCCACACACCGTGACCTCGGGGAGATGGAGACCGACCGCATAATCTTCGGACAACTCTACGGAGCTATGCCGGAAAACGCGCCAGAAGGTTTGGAAGAACGACTGGAAAGACACATCGACCGCCTGGCGGAAGACGGAAAAAGACAGCGGCAGGGGCTGACACTGTGGATCAGACGCTACGTCATGAGCGCTGCTGCGGCAGTGATGGTATGTTGCATCACTGGTACCATGCTCTACAAGGCCGGGGTGTTCGACAATTTCCCACCGCAGCATTCTCAGGCTATCGCCGTCGACACTTACGACAATCCGCAGATGGCAGCGGAGGCCACGGAAATGGCACTGCTGAAGTTTTCCAAAGCCCTGAACAAGGGTCTGAAACCCCTGCAATAAGCCGTCATTCCACACACATTACATACATCACACCCCCTCAGCCCCCCCTAAATTTACGAAAAAAAAGACATGAAAAAGTACATACTCCTTCTCCTCATAGCCCTTACCGCCCAGGCGGCAACGGCACAGAAAGCCCTTTTTGACAAATACGAAGACACGAAAGGCGTAGAGACCGTCTTCATCTCGAAAGCCATGCTCTCCTTTGCCGGCAGCATCGGTGGCATCGACAAGGACATCGTCCGGGTGGTCAACAAACTCGACGAGGTGCGCATCCTCAACTGCGACAAGCCGGCGGTGGCAAAGAAAATCCTCGGCGAGGCACGCGCCATCTATAGCAAAGGTTACACCGAGCTGATGCGACTGAACGATGACGGCGAGAAGGTTACCGTCTACCAAAAGCCCGTCGGCAAGAAACATGAGTACGTCCTGCTGAGTGTGGAGAAGGACGAGGTGGACATCATCAACCTCGTCGGTACACTCACCCTTGAGGAGCTCAAGCGTATAGCCGACTGACACGGCTTCGTCAAATAGTCTGTATTCCCCTCCAAAAAAAAAGAAAAGGCGCCTCCCTGGAAATCAGGGAGGCGCCTTAATTTGCTTTGAGGCTTGGAGGGGGATGTGCAAAATCCCACACCTCTATAGGAGGGTTATCACTTCGTGGACTTCACTACGATGCGTTCGGTCCATACATTGCCTTCAGCATCTTCTGTGCGTACGACGTAGCATCCCGGCACAGCGAGGGCACCCGTAGTGTTTGCTACCGTTCGTCCTTCGGCGTTGTAGAGCCTTACGCTTCTGACATTGCCGTCGACGTGCACGCGGCCGCCCTTGACGGTGACGGTGGGACGCTTGGAGGTAAGGCCTACGGTATGGATGCCTACCGCATCGCCAAGGTCAGCTACATACGAAAGGGGCATATAGGTGCCCGACCACATGTCGTAGAGGAATCCGGAAAGGACGTTGCCTTTGGCGTTGATGCGGACGGTACCGGTGACGAGGCTGTCCTCCACTACGGTCGAAGTTTCCTCATAGGTTTCGGGGTCGTACTCGTAGACGATGACGTTATAGCGCAGGTTTTCGTTCATCCAATCGGCAGCTTCGTCGTCGAAACGGGCCACATAGTCCATCACGGTGACGGGCTGTGCATCGGCATCGTCAAAGACAAACGACGAACGGGTGTATTCCGTTGCGGGTGCTGCAGCCAAGACCGTACCCTTGTCGGTGACGCTGGTGGTGATCATGTCTTCGCCTTTGAGGGTGAGGACATCGGCACCTTCGGCAGTAATGTCCATCCGCACGGGCACAACCTTGCCGACACCCCATCCCGTGGCGGAGCGCATGGTGAGTTCCGTGGCGGCATACTTGCCGTTTCCGGAGAGCGAAACGCTGTTCCAGTTGTAGGAATAGCCGGTGACAGCCGCATCGAGCAGTTCGCTGTATTTCGCATACTCATCCCAGTATTCGTTGATTTCCTTGTTGTACTGTTCTATGGCAGCCTCGTAGGCGGCTTTGCCCGCTTCGTCGAGGAAGTCGCTTTGGTTGGGATAGTCGGGGAATTCGTCCGTCACGCCATTGTAATAGTCGTCGATGGCCTGGTAATAGGCATCGATGGCAGCCTGGTAAGCCTCGCGTGCGGCATCGTCCATGTATTCTGCGGCATCGGGGTATTTCGGCGTGGCGCCTGGAGGTTCGGGGAGCGCCGCCACGGCTTCGGCATCGTAGATGAGTTCGGGATGGGGGATGCTGTAGCTCCACTTGCCTTCAGCGTCTTTGCGGTAAAGGAGTGTGAGGGTATAGAATCCGCTGTTGTCCACCAGCTGTCCGATGGCCGTCTGTCCGTCGTCGCTGATGGCAATGGCGGTGGCATACTGCGGCACCTTTCCCAGGAAGTCCACCTCGGGATGCGGCAACACCTCATACATCCCGTAGCTGCCGTCGTCCTGGAGCGTCCATACCACGGGGACAAGGTTGAGTGTGGATTCGTTGCCCATGAAGTCGCCGGTAGCCATGGATCCGCAGATGTACTTGCCGTCGGGGGTGATGCTGTTGGCGAGCGAACCGTAGAGGACATCCGATTCCTTCGTAGGCAGTTCCGCCCATGTCTGGGTTGCGGCATCCCAGTATCCGGGTTTGGAGTTCGACAGGCAGCCTACCAGACGACCCGTGTTGGTCACGCTGTTGCCGAGACCCACCACGTAGGTGGCAAAGTCATCGCCATATTCGTATGTGGCACCGGTGGCACCGTCGTGGATGTTGACGAAGCCATTGGTCTCTTCGATGAGCCATTTGCCGTCGGGCGAAGTTTTGGAGAAGGCATGGCCTTCGTACGGAGTGACGTGCTGGGCATGGGCACCGAGGGCGCATGCTGCGGCAAAAAGTAAAAGTCCTTTCATAGGCGTTTTTGTGTGGATAGAATGATGATGTGCGGACAAATTTACAAAACTATATGGAATGACCAATGGGAAACTGCCGGAATTTTGGAAAAATACCATACTGTTCATGGAGAATTGAAGATTATCCCACTGTCCGGAAATGTTATCAGGGGAGGGGGAGGAGGACGAACAAAGTGGGGTGCACCAGTAAATACTGTGTTTGCCAACTATCTTTGAGAGTCTGAACAAGGAGGATTTTACGTCGACAACTCTATGCAAAATGTGCCCCATTCTGTTGCCCGGTTTTTAGGAAACGGATTTGTATCGATTATATTGATTAACCGTGCAGGCAGAACGACAGCATCGGACATGCACACCATTTCGTGCAGCTTCCTCGCGTCTTGCACAAAACCGGTTTGAATCGTGCAGTTTCCTTATGCATTTTGCAAGGAACCACACCTTTTTTGCCTCTTTTTTGTGCGGTTTTATTAGAAAAACGAGGCTATCCTACACCCGAAAACGCAATCCTACACCCAATCTTACACCCGAAACTGCCAGTAAATACTGGATATTCGGGGTATGGGTGTAGGAAATGTATGATATTTTCCAAAAACTTTTTTTTGGAGAGGGAGAAGAGACAGCAGTCCGGAAGTTAAGGGGTGTTCTATAAATTAGATTTTTATTCATCATAGGGAGTTTTCTTAT
>SFJN01000016.1 GCA_004555055.1 Bacteroidales bacterium
TATTCGAAAAAAGAATATCACTTTGGGATTTGAATAGAGCAATTACAAGCAAAATGTCAGGCATTTACGCAAAAAAGACAATATTTGTTGGGCTTTGTACCCAAAAAGTTTTAATTTTGCCAAAAGTAGCGTAATGTATTGTCGACAAGTCAATATCCCCCAAGAAACATAACAGGAGCAGAAAAACAGTTGTGACGTGCTTCACAGGCTGTAGACAAAGGGAATTTATATATTGAAAGTCTTCCCGTTTCCCCGTTTTTCCGGGCATATGGAAGACGTGTGAACGGACCGCTTCAGGCTTCCGTCTTGAATGCATGCATAGCTGTGTGCAAAGGAATGCATGAGCTATTAGAAGCAGTATAAATATACAGCATAAGCATAAAATCAGCAAAACAGGTATAATATGTCAAAAAAAATGACGCTTCTGCTGGCTGGAATGGCGTTGTCCGCCGGAACAGCCTTTGCCCAGAAGCAGGTCACAGGTACCGTCGTCGATACAGACGGCGAACCCGTCATCGGTGCGAATGTCATCGTTGAAGGAACGGGTATCGGTGTGACGACAGACAACAATGGCCGCTTCGTGATTAAAAACGTTCCTGCCAAGGCCAAGCGACTCGTCGTCACATACATTGGTATGGAAAAGAAGACCGTCAGCGTTTCCTCGAACGTCAAGATTGTGATGTCCATGGCCGAGAACACTTTCGGCGAAGTTGTCGTGACGGGTATGCAGAAGACTGACCGCCGTCTCTTTACCGGTGCTACCTCAAAGGTGGATGCTGAAAAGGTGAAGCTCGACGGTGTGCCTGACATCAGCCGTGCACTCGAAGGACGTGTGGCTGGTGTGAGCCTCCAGAATGTGTCTTCTACCTTCGGTACCGCCCCCAAGATCCGCGTTCGTGGAGCCACCTCCATCTATGGTAGCTCAAGCCCGCTTTGGGTGGTCGACGGTGTCATCATGGAAGATGCCGTAAGCGTAAGTGCCGATGACCTCTCCTCAGGAGACGCCGAAACCCTTATCTCGAATGCCATCGCAGGTCTGAACCCTGACGACATCGAGAGTTTCCAGGTCCTCAAGGACGGTAGCGCCACCTCCATCTACGGTGCCCGTGCCATGGCCGGTGTGATTGTCATCACCACCAAGAAGGGACGTTCCGGACACAGTTCCATCAACTATACCGGTGAATTTACCTACCGTCGCAAGCCGAACTACAACGAGTACAATATCTGTAACTCGCAGGAGCAGATGGGTATCTACCGTGAGATGGAGAAGAAGGGATGGCTTGAACTGGCATCGCTTGCCAACAGTTCCACCTCCGGTCTCTACGGACAGATGTATACCCTCATCGACCAGTACAACAAGACCAACGGACAGTTCGGACTTCCCTACACTGAGTCCGCCATGAATGCCTACCTCCAGCAGGCTGAGTTCCGCAACACCGACTGGTTCGACCTCCTCTTTAATAATAATATTATGCACAACCACTCCGTAAGCATCGCTACGGGTGGTGACAAGGCCAGCCTCTATGCTTCGCTCTCCGCAATGGCCGATCCCGGATGGACCAAGGATAGCCAGGTGAACCGTTATACCGCAAACATGAACGCCACCTTCAAGATTTCGAAGTGGGTGTCTCTGACCATGCGTACCAATGCCAGCTACCGTAAGCAGAAGGCACCCGGTACGCTCAACAAGAGTGTGGATGTGGTGAGCGGTGAGGTGAGCCGTGACTTCGATATCAACCCCTTCAGCTACGCGCTCAACACTTCGCGTACGCTCGACCCCAACGCTACTTATACGCGCAACTATGCGCCCTTCAATATCTTCAAGGAACTTGACAACAACTACATCGACATCGATGTGATGGACATCAAGTTCCAAGGTGAAATTTCGTGGAAGCCTGTCAATGGTCTTGAAGTGACTGCACTCGGTAGCTACCGTACAAACCGTAGCAACCGTGAGCACGACATCCTGAACAATTCGAACCAGGCAGAGGCCTACCGTGCTGGTGTGGATAACCCCAACATCATGTACAGCAACCCCTACCTGTACCAGGATCCTGACAAACCCAACTCGCTCCCCATCTCCGTCATGCCTACCGGCGGTATCTATGTGCTGAACCGCAACGCTGTGACTCAGCTCGACTTCCGTGGTACCATCCAGTACAACAATGCATGGAACAATACCCATATCTTCAACATCATGGGAGGTATGGAGGCTAACCGTGCCGACTACGATGCCAGCGAACAGGGTGTTTACGGTGTGGACTTCTACAACAGCCGTCTCCAGACCATCACTCCCGAATTCTACAAGCAGTTGAAGGAAGAAGGTACTTCCATCAACTCCTTCGGAAAGAGTTGGAACCGCCGTATGGCATTCTTTGCCAATGCCGTATACTCCTACAAGGGACGCTATACTATCAACCTTACCGGACGTTATGACGGCTCCAACCAGCTCGGACGCTCCAGCAACAGCCGCTGGCTGCCTACATGGAACGTTTCCGGTTCGTGGAATGCCCACGAAGAGGAGTGGTTCCGCAACTGGGCCATGTCTACCAACAACGCCTTCAGCCACGGTACCATCCGTCTCAGCTATTCGCTCGTAGGTGAGCAGAGTGCTGCTTCGAACGCCCTCGCTGTGTTCCGCGCAGGAAACGAATGGCGTCCGCAGGGCTCGCAGCAGGAGTCGGCCATCTACCTTACCCAGCTTGCCAACAGCGAGCTTACCTACGAAAAGAAGAACGAATTCAACATCGGTGTTGACCTCGGTTTCGTGGACAACCGCATCAACTTCGTTGCCGACGTTTACTGGCGCGAGAATTTCGACCTGATGGGTTATCTGAACACCCAGGGTGCGGGCGGTGAAATCCGTAAGTTCGCCAATGTGGCCTCGATGAAGTCAAAGGGTTTCGAAGCTACCCTCTCTACCCATAACATCAAGAGCGAAGACTGGAACTGGAACACCGACTTCACCGTTGCCTACTGCAAGACCGAAATCACCGACCTCCTCTCTCAGAGCCGTGTCATCGACCTTGTTTCCACCAGCGGTTTTGCTCGCGTAGGTTATCCTCACCGTGCACTCTTCTCCATTCCTTTCGTCGGACTGAACGATGAGGGTATTCCCCAGGTAATCAATGAGAAGGGCGAAGTGACCACCAGCGATATCAACTTCCAGGAGTTCGAGAACCTCGACTTCCTGAAGTATGAAGGTCCCACCGACCCCACTTTCACCGGTGGTTTCAACAATGCTGTAAGCTGGCGTAACTGGCACCTTAACGTCTTCATCACCTACTCCTTCGGCAACAAGCTCCGTCTTGACCCTGCATTCTCTTCGGCATACTCCGATATGAGCGCCATGACGAAGGACTTCAAGAACCGTTGGGTACTCCCTGGCGATGAGAACATTACGGACATCCCCGCCATTGCCAGCCGCCGTCAGTATTACAACAATCCCTCGCTTTCCTACGCTTACAACGCTTACAACTATTCTACTGCCCGCGTGGCCAACGGTGGCTTTATCCGTCTGAAGGATATTTCGCTGACCTATGAACTGCCGAAGAAGGTCCTTGGAAAGATCGGACTCAGCACAGCATCGCTCAAGGTCGATGCCAGCAACATCTGTCTGCTCTATTCCGACAAGAAGCTTAACGGACAGGACCCTGAATTCATCAACTCGGGTGGTGTGGCAACTCCGCTCTCCAAGCAGTTCACCTTTACCCTCCGTCTCGGTATCTAATCAGGTTATTATGGCCCTACGTCATTGCCTTACACTGCTTCAGTTGGGCTTCCGGCATGCCAATGTGCAATGTTTTTAGTGTCCTCTCCTTATATATATAATAGAGTGATATCATGGAATGCCACCGTTTGACAAAAGCATTCGTAAAGCAAACGACTAAAGCCAAAACAAAAAAAGTCTTTATCTGAACATGAAATATATCAAAACCCTGTTCATGGGCCTTTTGGCCATCGCAGCAAGCTCGTGCTCCGATTTTCTTGACCATACGCCCGATGAGCGTACGGAAATCAATACCGAGGACAAGGTTGTAGGTCTCCTTATTTCCTCCTATCCCGGAGCAGCTCCCTGCTGGCTCGGTGAGATTTCGAGCGACAACCTTATCGACAACATGTCGCCGCACTTGCCGTCGAATCCCAACGACAAGCCCATCATGTCGCACTATGCCTACAGTCATTACGACCGTTACGACAACGAACTCTTCAAGTTCGAACCTGCCAAGTCGGCAACGTACAACAGCTATGACTCTCCGGGATATGTATGGCTCTGCTACTACAACTCCATCGCCAGTGTCAACCATGCCATCAAGGCTATGGAGACCATGGAGGGCGAAGGTGCAGACCCTGCAAAATTCTCCGAAAAGCTCCGTGCAGCTTGGGCTGAGGCACATCTCCTCCGTGCCTATTCGCACTTCATGCTCGTCAACCTCTTCTCCCAGGCCTATCGTGGCGAGGAGAGCAAGAACGATGTCGGTGTGCCTTACGTGACCGAGGTGGAAGACGTGGTTCAAAAGGACTACGACCGTTCCAATGTGGCTGAAGTCTACAAGAAAATCGGTGAAGACCTTGAAATCGGTCTGAAGTATATGAGCGATGTCAATTTCAAGACCGCTCCCAAGTATCACTTCAATACCAATGCCGCTCACGCTTTTGCAGCCCGTTATTACCTCTTCAGCCATCAGTATGAGAAGGTCATCGAGCATGCCGATGCTGTGCTCAGCACCGATTCTGCACAGATGCAGCGCATGATGATGGATTATTCCGTCTTCGGCGACTGCTCTACCGGCGACGACTACAGCAACGCCTGGCAGAATCCTGACCTCAACAACAACCTGATGCTCATCACCACCGGTTCGCTCCTCCAGCGCCGTATCTGGGGCTACCGTTACTCTGTGGCCAGCACCGCTGCCCGTGAGGCTATGATGATCCACAGCGGTCCCCTGTGGTCGGGTTATATCTGTCCTCCCACACTGCTCGTCAGCGGTCAGCTCTTCAGCAGCTCCTCCGGTGACTACGGTTTCATCAACTCCAAGATTTTCGAGCAGTTCGAGTACGCCGACAAGATTGCCGGTATCGGTTATCCCCACACCATCTATCGTGCCTTCACCAGCATGAACCTCCTTCTTGAACGTGCCGAGGCCGAAATCATGCTCCAGCGTTATGAAGAGGCCAAGCGCGACCTCAAGTTCTACTGGAACTCTGCCATCAACAGCTTCAGCGAAGAGGATTACAAGCAGTTTGTCGACGGACGCTACATCAAGCTGATGACCGATGACGTCTTTGAAGGCTATTACACCCGTGCCGAGAACATCAACTGCTTCGACAGTTGGGACTTTGCCCAGGAAATGGGTGTACAGGTCCCTGCCGATGCCGCTCCTCTTATGAACTGTCTGAACGACTTCCGTCGTTTCGAGAACTGTTTCGAGGGTCTGCGTTTCTTCGATATCAAGCGTTGGGGACTTCCCCTCAAGCATACTGTAGGACTCAACAGCGAAGAGTTCATTGTTGGCGTGCATGCTCCCGAACGTGCTATCGAAGTGCCTTGGGAGGCACTGTCTGCAGGTCTTGAGTCTTCGCGTGTCACCGTGCCGGCACAGAAGAAGCAGGTAAGCCTCAATTATGATTCATTTAGAGTTAAAAGCGAGTAAAAAACGATGAAAAATATCTTCAAACTCTGGCTCGCCGCCGTGGCTGTTGCTGTCGGCGCAGGTGTGACATCGTGCTCCGACGATGATTTCACCGCATCCATCTTCGATACCAATCCTGCGATTGACTATCTCGACAAGTCATCATATACCTTCCCCCTCGACACCTTCTGCAAGAAGGAGTTCCTCGAACCCTACAACCTCAAGTTCATCTACCGTTTCGAGGACAAGGGGTCGGATATGAACAAGAACCTTACTCCGCCCGACTACGACAAGAGTGTCGACCTCGCTGTACTCACCAAGTACCTTTGGTATGATATCTACAAGACTCTTGCCGGAGAGGAGTTCCTCAAGGCCTATAGTCCCCGCATCATTCACGTTTGTGGTTCCAAGAACTACAACCCCTCTCAGGGTACTGAGACGCTCGGTGATGCCAGCAACGGTATCAAGATTAACCTTTACAACGTAAACAATCTTGATCCTACGAATGTGGACGACATGAATCATTACTTCTTCAAGACAATGCATCATGAGTTCACGCACATCCTCGACCAGACCTACCTCCACCCCACATCTTTCAACACCATCTCCAACAGCCAGTACGATGCTTCGGGATGGAGCGACTCCCCCGACTCTCTGAAGGCCGGACTCGGATTTACCAGTTCCTATGCCTCCAGCGCAAAGGATGAGGACTGGGCAGAGACGATGTCGAACTATGTGACCATGGACACCCTCAAGTGGACACAGCTCCTGAATTCCGCTTCCTACGAATGGGAGGAAATCGACTGTGATAGCTATTCGGACTACACCAAGCTTCTCCGTCCGGGATGCAACAAGGACACCATCGGCTACTTCAAGGAGAACGACAACGGTCAGCACAAGATTTACCGCCGCAAGTGCGCTCGCAATGCCGACGGCACCGTGGCTCTTAATGAAGAGGGTCAGGTGGTATGGCTCCACGATACCGGTGTGGACGGACGTGCCACTATCCTCCGCAAGGTGGAGATTGTCCGCGAATACCTGATGAAGTACTACGGAATCTCCCTTGACGAACTCCGTAAGGAGGTGCAGCGCCGCACCTACGTGACGGACGAGAAGGGCAATTTCAAGACCGACGTTTACGGAAACCTTGTCAACAAGCTCATGACGGAACAGGATGGCCAGACCCTTATGGACCGCCTCCGTCAGGAAGTCTATAAGTTCAAGGAACTCCAGCCTTCAGTAAAATAACCACGCCTACAGAATAAAGAATCATGAAGAAAAATATTTTCCTATTATCTCTCATTGGTGTAGGCATGCTTTTCTCTGCCTGCTCCAACGAGCAGGACATGCTCTTCGACGAGAGTGCTGCAGAACGCCTTAACGGTGCCAGCGAGCTCTACTCCCAGCGCCTGATGGCACACGAGAACGGATGGGCCGTCCAGCTTTACCCTACCCTTGAAGACGAGGCTCCCTTCGGAAGCGGTTACCTGCTCCTCATGAAGTTCGGTAACGACCGTTCCGTGACGGCTTCGATGAAGAACTCCCTCACCTTCGGAAACTATAAGGAGTCCACTTCGGCATGGCAGGTTATCACCGACAACGGTCCGGTGCTTTCCTTCAATACCTACAACGAAGTCCTCCACGCTTTCTCCTATCCTGAGGATGTGCCTACTACCGAAGACAACGAAACCGGTACGGGCATCGGAGGCGACTATGAGTTCGTCATCGTTGATGCTCCCGAAGACGGAAGCTATATGATGCTCAAGGGCAAGAAGCGCGGTACCTACAATCTGCTTACTCCCATTGAGGACGAAATCAACTACGAGGAATATCTCGACGATGTCAACGGTTTCCAGGCCAAGATGTTCTCTGAGTCTGCGCCTAACTTTGCCGTTATGCACTACGGCGACAGCGTATGCAAGTTCGTCGATGCCGGTGACGGCCTCCCCACCATCTATCCCTATGATGGCGACGTGGTGACCGAATCGAGCTTCAACCCCTTCCTTATCACCAAGCGTGGTGGCGACTATTATCTGCGTTTCCGCGACGCCCTTACCTTCGGTGATGTCACCGTGCAGGACTATCGCTACGATGTCGCTGCCGACCGCTTCATCAGTGTCGACAATGCCGATTTCTACCTCTGCGGTGACGACCCCTATCGTCTGCTTGCCGACTCCCTCGGCTCCCACAACTTCAGTGTCAAGCGTTCCAAGTATGTGGCCGACAAGGAGTACGCCTACTTCGGCAAGGCTGCGCAGGAGGCTTTCGAGAGTGTCTACAGCACCTATCGTAAGCTGAACAGCAAATACGGTCCTACGGAGTACAAGTTCCGTCTGATGGCTTCTGAAGATGCGTCGAAGAAGCTGAAAATATCCGTGAACTACAAGCCCAGCGATGCCAACACCAAGTTGAGTTATTACTACGACTACAAGATGGAAAACGGCAAACTTACGCTCAAGTACATCGGCGTGGCAACGGACGAGTCCGACAAGATCCGCAAGCAGAGCGAGTCGCACTACGAAAGAGTGAAGGACGCCCTTGAGGTCTTCAATGGCGACTTTGAACTCTCCTCAGTTACCACAGCGTTCGACCTTTCGGACATTCTGGTCAAGAAGGTCGGTAACGGTGAATTCAACTTTATACTCAGTTATTAATAAAATACAGTTATTATGAAGAATTTTATCTTTCTTTCTGCAATGGCCGTTGCCGCTCTTTCTGCCAATGCCCAGGCGGTAGAAAGTGGTCTTAAGGCTCAGCCCATTGGTTTCCAGAAGACATTCGCCAAGATGAATGTCAAGGGTAGTGAACTTGCTCCTCGTCTCGAAGGTGCCCGCACTCCCATGCGTGCCATTGCCGACGATGCTCAGGCAGCCATCGTAAACGGCGTGTTCTATCAGCGTCCCGAAGGTTGCTATTACAGCGCCTACACTTGGGGTTCTGCTGACGGCAGTTCGCTTTCCGGTCTGCTCGTACCCACCCTTGCACCTGTCACCTATCTCAATGCCTGCGCAAATCCTGCAGCTGCCTCTTGGACCATCAACGGTCAGGATGCTTCTGAGTTGGCTGATGCAGACAACAACTTCGTCATCACTTGGGGTGTAAACACCACCGACCAGATTGTAGGTGCCATGTATGCTCCCACCATCTCTGTAGGTGCCACCAGCTTCACCTGCCCTCCTCTCAGCATCGGTGCCAGTGGCGTTTCTCCTCAGATGACCTGCAACCCTGCTGCTGTGAAGATTTACGGCGGTTTCAGCGATGGTCCTGGTTTCGGTACCGGAAGTGTGCTTGAGGCTAATATTGAGGGCGAAACCGGCGGAAAGTGTACCGCTATTTACGATGTATACGAGAAGCCCGCGGCTCCTATGTATGTTGAGTCCTTCGACGTGCCTTTCTTCTCCAGCCTGGCAGATCCTCTTGGTGGCAAGACCCTCACCATGGAAATCTACGGCTTCAATGAAGAAGGTAAGCTCGAGGCAAATCCCCGCCACGTCCTCACCTGCTCCACTGTCGATGATGTGGATTCTTACAATGATCCCGAGACTGGCGAGACCATTTACTATGGTACCGCAGTCTTTACCCAGAATGTAGAGAACGAGTTCGGTGACCTCGTGGCTGAGCCCTTCGTCCTCGACTATGCTTATGCTACCATTCTCTCCGGTTACAAGGAGCAGGGTGTGGACGTACAGTTCCGTATGTGCTACACCGGTGAGGATATTTACGAGCTTATGTTCGCTACTCCTACCCGTCTGGTTACTGAAGTCGACGGCGAGACCCGCTACTACTATTTCGGCAATGACAGCGGTGCTTACAAGATGAACGTGTTCGTTAACTGCTTCTACGATGATATCGACTATCCCGAGTTCTACAACTCTCTCGTAGCTTCCAACGACGGACAGACCCTCGAGACCGACAGCCCCAACCTTGCTGAGGAAAACCGTGTGAACTTCGTACCCGTTTACACTGCTGCTCCCGTCATCGAAACCGATGAAAACGGTGAACCTGTGGGCTCCAACTACGATATTGTTGACTGCCCCGATTGGGTAACCCTCACTGTGGACGACAGCACCCGTGGACAGTATGGCTATTCTATCATCGTTCCCGAGGTTGAACCCCTTCCTGCCGGTGTAGAAGGCCGCGCTGCCTTCATCTACCTCGAAGGTCGTGGTGTAAAGAGCAAGAAGCCTCTTGTTATCCGTCAGGGTAATGTGGTTGGTATCAACAACGTAGAGACTGAGCAAAACGCCAACGTGATCCGTTACAATGTGGCCGGACAGCGTGTAAACAACGCCAAGGGTCTTGTAATTTCCAAGAACGGTAAGGAACTCGTAAAGTAATCCACTCCCTACGATAATTTCGTAAACACTCTAAGATAAAAGGGTGCCGGGTCTGTTTTTGACTCGGCACCCCTTCTTTTTCTTAATGAATAATACGCCGCTTGGTTCAGGATGCGCTTTCCGAATGTTAGCTATGCCGAAAAGGTTTTCCGCTGGTGTCTCTGAGGTTAAAAAAAGTGAAAATGGGAAGAAATCACGCACCTTTCTTTCTCCCTTTTTGTGCACTTCACCGAATTGTCGTAATTTTGTGCGCCAACTTGTTTGGCCTGTCCCTGCAACTTCTCGTTTCAGGCAGACAGAAAATGCAGAATATTGTACGCAATCCCCCTCCTTGAATCCCTTACTACTTTTCCACCCTCTTTTTTAGTATTCTCCATTCATGAAGAAATTCCTCACTTTTTTTGCCGGTGCCCTTATGGCCGTTTCTGCCAGCGCCATTCGCCCGTTGCATGTCCCTTATGCCATTCCCGATGGTAATGGTTCCACGGTGATGCTTTACAAGCATGGTGATATGGGGCTCGAGTTCTATACTACGCTCGACAACCGCATTGTCATCCGTAATGCCGACGGAAAGCTTGTCTATGCCCTTGTTCAGGAAGGTCGGCTTGTGGCCTCGGACATCTTGGTGCACGACATTGCCCGTCGTTCTGCCGAAGAGCTCAAGTTTGCGCTCGAAGGAGCCCTTTCGCCCACCGCGTATGGCGAGGCTCGTCGCCTTGCACAGACATCGGGCGGTAGGCTCCGTGCCGCTTCCGGTCCCCAGCGTGCCCATTATGCAAGCACCACAGACGGTCTTGGGAAGTATGGCACTTCTGCACTCGGTTCTCTGCCCAGTGTCGGAAAGTTCAATATTCCTGTCATCATGGTGGAGTATGCCGATACCAAGTTCAAGGAAACGACCACCATTGAGTTTATGAACCGCTTTTACAACGAGGAAGGTTTCAACTCCATTCCCGGTGTGGGCAGCAAGGTGACAGGCTCTGTACGCGACTATTTCTACGACCAGAGCCGGGGACTTTTCGACCCGACCTTCGACATTGTGGCCAAGGTTACCCTCAGCAAGGGCTATGCCTACTACGGTGCGAACGGGACCTCAAGCGTTGACAAAAACGCCCGTGAGATGGTGAAGGAAGCCATCCGACTGGCACAGGACCAAGGTGTGGACTTTACTCCCTATATCCATTCTTCGAAGCAGAATGTGCCTTTGGTTTGTATTCTCTATGCCGGACAGGGCGAGGCTACGGGAGGCGGTGAAGACACCATCTGGCCTCATCAGTACGACATCCCCTATTCCAGTAACAACATCGGCGGCACCCGTTTCGGTTCCTATTTCGTCGGCAACGAGCTCAACGGTGATGTCCTTATGGGTATGGGCGTTTTCGTGCACGAATTCTGCCACGCGCTCGGTCTGCCCGACTTCTACGATTCCACTTACAGCTACGATGGCAACCAGCCTTTCGGTCTGTGGTCCGTCATGGATGTGGGTCCTTACAACGAATCCTCCTATACTCCCGCCCGTATGACAGCCTACGAGCGCAGTTACCTCGGATGGCTGAACATCCCTGAGAAGAAAACCGTCAAGGAGGGCATCGTACTTTCCAATCCCGAAGAGGACTACGATCATTCCATGTTCCTTTATCGTATGAACGGTTCCGACAAGGACTATTTCATCTTCGAAAATGTGAATGAAGGCAAGTGGGCTCCCACCGGTTCCGGTTCCGGACTCTTCGTGTCGCGTTTCCATTACGACATTGATGCCTGGGACTATAATACCGTCAACATCTCCGAAAACAAGAAAAAGGCCATGATTGTGGCTGCCAACGGGGAGAAGATCAACGCTACTGCCCGCCCTGCACATCTCTATGGTACGAGTGTCTTCGACATCCCCAGCCTTACCCGTTGGGACGGCATAGAGGACGAGGGCCATCCCATCTACCAGATTTCGCGTCATTCCAACGGCTCTCTGACCCTCAGCTATGGTGCACGTAACCTCTATTCCACCGATGCTTCTGACGGCCGTGTGTACCAGCTTGTGGAGGATGTATCATCCCTCGCCTCCGGTGATACCATCATTATTGTGAACCGCGACGAAGCCCAGGCACTCAGTGTCTTCCCCGCTACTAACGGCCGTGCCGTCACTTCCATCAAACTTCCCGGCAGCAGTTCGGCAGAGGGCAACGAAGATGTACTGATGCTTCGCGCCATCAAGACGAAGGACGGGTCGAAGTGGGGTCTGCAGTTCAAGCAGAACGGTGCGAACGCCTATCTTTCCGCCTCTTCTACCGGCAATCTTA
The DNA here is from genome assembly GCA_004555055.1 of Bacteroidales bacterium. Classification (GTDB taxonomy): domain Bacteria; phylum Bacteroidota; class Bacteroidia; order Bacteroidales; family Bacteroidaceae; genus Alloprevotella. The sequence goes on from SFJN01000016.1 coordinate 12,265, forward strand.
CCAGTGCCACCAAGTCCGATGCCACCTGCCTTGGTACCATTGACATTGTAGATGGAAATGCCGTCATCAAGCTCGGTACCGGTGCCCGTGGAACCCTCACCTATTTCACCGACAACACCCGCGTTTCGTGCACCGATGGTAGCACACCTTCCGGACTCTCCATTTATCGCCTTGTAGGCCTTGCAGAGGGCATTCATGAGGTTGTAGCCGACGGTGAGGCCACCTCCACAGCGGTATTCTCCCTTTCCGGCCGATATGTGGGCGACAGTCTCGAATCCTTGCCTTCCGGCATTTATGTGGTCAATGGCAAGAAGGTGAAGCGTTAACCCTCTTTCATTTTCCTTGCTTTGCAAATCTTCGAGGATGTATCAGGCATTTCCAATCCCTGGTGCATCCTCGTTTCTTATAGGAGACATTCCTACAGCCCTTTTCGCACTCTCTTGGGCATTTTGCCTGTGGTCTGCTTATGCATATGTCATAAGTCGTGGGGATTCCCTACGCCCTATTTCCTTCTTCTCCAACAAAGAAAACGAGGATATCACCCCGCGCGGTGGGTGGTATCCTCGTGTATTTCAGATGCTGAGTTTCAGCGAAACGGTCAATTCCATACCGGCGGAACGGAGCCGACGCGGTAGAAGGCTTTCAGACGCATGTCAAATATGAGGGTGGAGTGTCCCGGTATTCCGGACGTTCCGCTTTCGCCGTATCCCATGTTGGCAGGGATGAACACGCGCCAATAGTCGCCGATGCGCATATGGAAGAGTGCGGTGCTCCATCCCTCAATCACGCCCATGGTTTGGAAATTCGTGCTGACCTCGAAATTCTTGTCCATGATTTCCTCAATCGTAGTGCCCATTCCTGTATGGTCGAAGATGTAGCCGTTTTCATACGATTTGGAGGGAATCAGCCGTCCTGCGTATGTCACGCGCACGGAATCGGTGGCCAACGGGTATCCGCTGCCCGTACCGCGCTCTATGATGCGTACGGCAATGCTGTCCTTCCATGTCGTTGCACCGCCTGTGGTGTTTTGGAAACTGGGAAAGACGCGCCATTCGCAATGCTCTTCCCATGCATCGCCCCATTGTGCTTTGGCGGCTGCCACGGCCTTGTTGGCATAGGCCAGGGTGTCGAGCATGAATGTGGTATTGCGGGTCTCCCAGTTCTCGAATTCGTTGCTTTCTTCCGAAGTTTCGGAGCAGGCGCAGAATCCTGCGGTAACGGCCATGAGAAGCAGCAGGTGGATGAGTTTTCTCATTGTCGGAGTCCTATAGTCGTCTTATGTGTGTCTTTTATTTGAGTTTCTTGAGCAAGCTGACGATGCTTACCTTCTCCTCGATGATGCTGCGCAGGTCTTCGATGCGTACGCGCTGCTGCTCCATGGTGTCGCGGTCGCGGAGAGTCACACATCCGTCGGTGAGGGTATCGGGGTCCACTGTAACGCAGAAGGGTGTTCCGATGGCATCCTGACGGCGGTAGCGCTTGCCAATCTGGTCCTTCTCCTCATAGGTGCAGCGGAAGTGATACTGCAGGTCGGCGATGATTTCGCGTGCCTTTTCGGGCAGACCGTCCTTTTTGGTGAGTGGGAACACGGCAAGCTTGATGGGGGCGAGTGCTGCAGGCAGGTGCAGTACGGTGCGTGTCTGTCCGTCGGGGAGCTGCTGCTCTTCGTAGCTGTGGCACATGACGCTGAGGAACATGCGGTCTACGCCGATGGAGGTTTCGATGACGTACGGCGTGTAGCTCTCGTTCACTTCGGGGTCGAAGTATTCGATTTTCTTTCCCGAGAACTTGGCGTGCTGGCTGAGGTCGAAGTTCGTGCGGCTGTGGATGCCCTCCACTTCCTTGAATCCGAAAGGCATGTGGAATTCGATGTCCGAGGCTGCGTTGGCATAGTGTGCCAGTTTTTCGTGGTCGTGGAAACGGTAGTTTTCAGCACCGAATCCCAGGGCCTGATGCCATGCCATGCGTGTGGCCTTCCATTTTTCGAACCATTCGAGTTCGGTTCCGGGCTTTACGAAGAACTGCATTTCCATCTGTTCGAACTCACGCATGCGGAAGATGAACTGGCGTGCTACGATTTCGTTGCGGAAAGCCTTTCCGATCTGTGCGATGCCGAAGGGCACTTTCATGCGTCCGGTCTTCTGCACGTTGAGGTAGTTGACGAAGATACCCTGTGCGGTTTCCGGACGGAGGTATACTTTCAGTGCTCCGTCGGCGGTGCTTCCCATTTCGGTGGAGAACATGAGGTTGAACTGGCGGACGTCGGTCCAGTTGCGAGTGCCGCTGATGGGGCAGACGATTTCCTCGTCAAGGATAATCTGGCGGAGTTCCTCCAGGTTGGTGTCGTTCATGGCTTTGGCAAAGCGTTCGTGCAGTGCGTCGCGCTTGGCCTGATTCTCCAGTACACGGGCGTTTGTGGCGCGGAACTGCGCTTCGTCAAAGGCCTCTCCGAAGCGTTTGCGAGCCTTTGCAATCTCCTTCTCAATCTTCTCGTCGTATTTGGCAATCTGGTCTTCGATAAGGACGTCGGCGCGGTAGCGCTTTTTGCTGTCGCGGTTGTCGATGAGGGGGTCGTTGAAGGCGTCTACGTGTCCGCTGGCCTTCCAGATGGTGGGATGCATGAAGATGGCGCTGTCGATGCCGACGATGTTCTCGTGGAGCAGAGTCATGGCCTGCCACCAATATTGCTTGATATTGTTCTTCAACTCCACACCGTTCTGACCGTAGTCGTAAACGGCACCGAGTCCGTCGTAGATGTCGCTGGAAGGGAACACAAAACCGTATTCCTTGCAGTGTGAAACGATTTTCTTGAAAACGTCTTCTTGTGCCATAATTGTTTTGTATGTTTCTTTTTTGTTGTTGTCGTATATAGGCGGTGTGGGGCGTTCCGTATTGTGCAGTGTGTTCCGGAGCCCCAGTAATTGGGGCAAAGATAATCATTTTTGCCCTATTTTCAGGCATCTCTCCGGTGATAGTAAAAAAAAAATTGGCCCATCGACTCACATCGTCAGGCCAACTTGCGTTTTAATCGTATGAAGCAAAGATTGTTTTCTCAAATTTCCTATTTTGTTTTTCCCATCCCTATGGTTCTTGTCCCATGTTCAGGTCCTGCTATTCTTTGTCCTGGACCTGTGCGAGGGTGTCGATGTTGATGGCCATTTTGCGGCTGTCTTCGGTGAGTTGTGCAGGTGTCAGGGGAGTCGTCTCGATGTTTGTCCCTTCGTTGCCGTTTTCCGCTGCTGTGGCATATTCTGCGCGTTCAATGGGCTCGATGATGTTGGTCATGTATGCGCGGTACATGCTACCGCCTACGAGTGCCACGATGGCCACTGCAGCCGCCGCGCGTCCAAGGGGGTGCAACCGCTGGCTCAGGGTCATTCTCTGTGCTTTCACGTGCTTCGGTGCCGTTTCTTCCTGGATGCCGATGCGCTGCATCAGCCGTTCCTCAAAGTCTTTGCCCGGTGTGGTCACCAGTTCAGCTTCTGTCAGGCGGAAGATGTCGGCAAAAGGTGCCAGATGTGCAGGAATTTCTTTCTGTGAGAAGAAGATTTTCAGTATTTTCTCCTCGCTCTCGCTGCTTGTGGCGTCGAAGTACTTGTCCAGCAGTTGTTCGATGTATTTATAGTCCATTTGCATGTCTTTCCAAAATGATTTTCTTCAGTGCTTGTCGTGCGCGGTGCAAGGTCACCTTAACGTCCGATTCGCCGATTTTCATGATTTCCCCGATTTCCTGGTAGGAGTGTTCCTCGATGTCGCGGAGTTGGAGCACTGTACGTTGTTTTTCCGGCAGCATGTTGAGCATATCTCTGAGCCATTGCAGCCTTTCGTTGCGTTCCATTTTTTCGTCGGGTTGCTCGTCGTTGTCCGCAATTTCGCGTTCCAGAACTTTTCCTCCGTTGCTGTCGTCCAGCAGTCCGGCATTTTCCAGCGTGATGTGTCGTCCCTGCCGTTGGGCTTGCCGGTCAAGGGCAAGGTTGCGTACCATGGTCAAGGCATAAGTCTCGAGATTTTTTATTTCGAGGAATGCTGGTGTGTGGCGCATTTCCCATATCTTCACGAGCACGTCCTGCACGATGTCCTCGGCCTCGGGGCGGTCGAGTGTGATGCGCAGTGCCAATCTGAAGAGCGGTGTCTTCAGGGGTAGCAGGTCGCGTTTGATGTCGAGATTAATCATGCTGTTACTACTGTATAGACGTCTGTGGTGGCTGAAAAGTTACAGTTTCGCGTCGTTTTTTTCTGTTTTTCTATAGGAGGCTATAATTTAGTGGGCAAATCTCCCTCTTTGACTTTGTCTTCTTCTTTCTCTTTCCTACATGCGAAGATACATTTAGTGCCGTCCCCAAGTGTGGTAGCAAAGAGGTAATCGTTTCCGCCTTCGCGTATCTTCAGCCGTTTCCGGAGTTCCGCCACAGTGGCGGGGAAGTTCCTTACGGCCAGGTGTGCGGCAGCCTGTGTCTTGCCCTTCCCGTTCACGGAATCCCTTTTCAGATAGTCGGCAAGCCTTTTGAGGTCGGCTTTGGCGAAACTGAAACGTGCGATGATGCGGAAGGTCCGTCCCGGGAAGTCGCATACCGGTTCCGTTGAGGTGTAGAGGTGCGAGTTCGGGTGCAGTTTTTTCAGTCCGTAGCATTGCGCAATGGTCTTGAAGGCCCCCGCTTTCATCACAGCGGGTCCCGGTTCATATAGGAAACTGCCGGTTTCATCGCAGAATTCGCACTGCGCCACGCTTTCTTCCGAGGCTTTGAACACGAGCGTCTTTCCGTCTTCGTAGCAGTGTATCCGCGGTTCTTCTGCGCTGTGCTCCTTTCCCATCACCAGCAAAAGTTCCTTGCACTCGCCACCGGTGGCAATTACGTGAACCTCCTTCACACATCCTTCGTGTAGTCTGTGGAGCGTTTTCACCGCCTGCGCGATGTCCAGCATGGGCGAGAGTTTCACCATGACCTGCCGGCTACATCCCAGCAGCAGGTCGATGTTGGCGGCAATGTCCGGTTCGCAGTCCTCGATGCACACTGTTTTCCCACCATGAGCGTCGCGGCGTGCAGGGTCAAGGAAGAGTAGGTCGAGCGGTCCTTGCAGTGTCTGAAGCACTTCCAAACCGTTTCCTTCGATGAAATCGATATTTTTTATGCCAAGCAAGGGCATATTGTGCCGTGCTGTCTCTACGATTTCCGCCTTTCTCTCCACGTAGACCGCCCTTTCAAAGAGCGGTGCGATGCAAGAGAAATCCACCCCCATTCCGGCGGTGATGTCGGCCATGATGCGTCTTTCCTCCGGTTTTAGCAGACGTCTCACCGTTTCCGCCTTGTATGCCGCCGCTCGTTGTCCGCTGCATTGTTCCAGCGCCAGCCTGGGAGGGTAGATGATTCCCTCGGTAGCTGCCCATTGCGGCACTTTGTGCGACATGCGTTGCCATCCCTCTATCTGTCGCAACACATAGTCGGTGTCAAGGTCTTTCCTTCCGGCAATCTCCAATGCCACTTCTTCTACGCGTCTGTGCCGGTTTTCTGCGATGAATTCGTCGTTATGGGTCATGTTGTAAAACAATCCGCGCCACGTTGCAGAGGCAATCCTTCGGTGGGTGCTTCCGCATCGGGGCGCGGTAGATGGGTGTTAGGCTTTCAGCTGTTTCTGGATGAAGTCTTCCATTTCAGCCTCATGGGCTTCGGTGGAGAGCAACAGGTGGAACTGGTTGTTGGCGCGCACGAAATTGTGGTCGGGGTATTGGCACTTCCAGTATTTGTCGCCGTTCAGGTAGTCCCAGAGGAAGCGTACGCACTGCATGTAGGGGAAGAGTTTCACGGCATAAGGGAGGTTTCCGATTTCCACTTCCGTGAGGAAACTCTTGGCGCTTGCCAGATAACCCTTGGTAAATGCCTTGAAGATTTCGACGTTGAATTTCACCGCATCCATATCGGGGCAATCTTCAGCCACTACATTGGCACCTGTACGCAGGAAGTCGCCGTAGTCCGAGAAGATGAAGTTGGGCATTACGGTGTCGAGGTCGATGACGCAGAGTACGCGGTCCTGTTCGTCGAACATCATGTTGTTCACCTTTGTATCGCAGTGGCAGACGCGTTTGGGGAGCGTTCCCTCGCGTCCCATACGTTCGGCCTTACACATGTATTCAGCACGCTTTTCTATTTCAGCGAGCAGTTGCTGTACCTTTTCTTCGCCGACGCGTCCCATGGGGTCTTTTTCCACCACCTCGCGCAGTTGTTGGAGGCGGAATTCCATATTGTGGAAGTCCTTGATGGTTTCGCCCAGTTCAACGGGGATGTCCGCCAGCATGGCCTGGAATCGTCCGAAAGCCTCTCCTGCAGCGCGGCTCGATTCGGGGTTCACGGCCTGCTTGGTAACAGCTCCGGCGATGAAGACCATCACGCGCCAGTATTCTCCGTCGACGATGGCATAGAGCTGTTCGTCGTTTTCCTTTGCGGGGATGAAGGTAAGCACCTTGCGGTCGATTTCCGTCTCGTTGGCGGCTTCAAGTTTGCGGCGGATGTGGGTGGTTACGGCGTGGATGTTGCGCATCACCATTTCCACATCAGGGAATACGTTGCGGTTCACGCGCTGCATGACGTAGTCGGGTGCGTCATCTTCAGCGGTTTTCACCAGCAGGGTGTCGTTGATCAGTCCTTCTCCGAGGGGCTTGATGTCTGTCACTGTGCCACGGATGGCAAAGTGCGAAACGATTTCAAGATGTTTTGCGTTCATGTTTTTCTATGGTATTGTTTTCGGGATAATCTGGCAATGGGTTTTATTCCCTTTGGGCATATGGTGGAAATGTGTTCCGTCTTCCCTTGTCTTCAAGGTACAGAACATACGGCAAAAATAGTATAAAATCCTTGATTCTGCAAATCCTTTTCTGCAAATGTATGCATTTTTCTGCCAATGTCGGTTGCGAATCGTGCCGTGGTGTTATTCTGCATCGCTTTCGCGGTGTCTGCGGTCGGGAGGAGTGGTGTCCCAGGCTTCGGGGTTGAAGTGCTTTCCGAAGCTCAAATCCATGCCTCGGTCGAGGAGTTGTTGTGCCAGTGTGGCATTCCCCCGGAATCCGTGAATGGTCCATTTCTGCTGCGGTTTCAGGTCTTTATGGATTTTCAGGAGCAGGTCGAAAGCCTTTACGCAGTGTATGGTCATGGGGCGTCCGGCCGTTTCGCTCTTTTCCACCATTTTCGCCATCACCCTTTGCTGCAGTTCCAGTGCGCCGCCCCGTAGTCTGTCGATGCCGCATTCCCCCACCTGCACCACTTCGGGGTGTTGCAGCAGTGCTTCCATTCCGCGGCAATATGCCTCAAGGTCAAAGCCAGCGTCGGCGGTCCACCACGGATGCACTCCGGCGGCATAGTATCCCCCTTTCTGCGGGAGCCAAGTGCTTGCATCGTGGAGGATGGTTTCCTTTCCCAGACACACGATGCCTTTCCCCGGCAGGGTGTCGGTGCGGTGGGTATGGAAGTCAAAGTCCAGGAGGGCGATTTCCGGAATGTTCATTGCCTTTCCTTGCTTTTTGATGTCCAATGGAATTCTTCGGGTACGGGGTCATATCCGTGTCCTCCCCAGGGATGGCACCGGAGTATGCGGCGAATGCCGAGGTAGAGCCCCTTTAGGGCTCCGTGTTTCTGAATGGCCTCTACCATATATTGCGAGCATGTGGGCGTATAGCGGCAAGCCGGCGGGAGCATGGGAGATATGCCGCGTTGGTAGAAACGCACCAGGGCAATGAGGGCTTTTGAAAGGAGGTTCATTATCTGTGTGGAGAGATGCAAAAAGGCTACGCAAGACATTCCGTGGCGGTGTATGTCTTGTGTAGCCTGTATAGGAGGTTGAGTCAATGCCTTTGCTGCTGTTTTTCGCCGATGCGTCTCAGCAGTGTCTGCATTTTCTGCATGATCAGTGATGTAGGCTGCTCGGTGTCGCTTGTCCAGATGAAAGCCACGTGCAGCGCCTTGTCGTGCGGAATGTCCTGTGCGTCGGTGAGGATGTGCTTGCTCAGGCGGTAAGCTTCGCGCATTTGGCGTTTTGCCCGGTTGCGGTCGACGGCATGTTTGAATTTGCGTTTCGAAACGCTGACCATCACTTTCACCCTCGGTGAGTGTCCGTCCCATTCGGTGCTGTGCCATACGGCCCGCAGTGGGAATGCCGCAGTGCTGTGTGTGCCGGCGGCAAAGATGGCCTCGATATCCCGTTTCAGCGTGATATGTTCGGCTTTCGGAAATCCGTAGGTGCTCATCTGTCCGTATGTGAAGGTGGTGTTGTCTTGTGCCGTGATGGTGCGCCTATTCCTGGTTCTGTTCGCGGATGTACTCCTCCAGGCTTCCGGCTATTGACCCTGTGCCTTTGAGGTCCACTCTCAGTCCGGCGTCCTCTATGGCCTTGGCGGTAGCCTCACCGAAGCAAGCCAGACGCAATTCGCCCTGTTCGAAGTCGGGAAAATTCTGTTTCAAGCTGTTCACACCGGTGGGCGTGAAGAGGAGAATCATGTCGTATTTCTTGTACTCGTCCTTTTCGAAGTCGCTGGGCACGGTGCGGTACATTACGCATTCCGTGTGGTTGAGCTTCTTCTGCTCGAGCATCTCTCCAATTTCGTTGTTGTGGACGTCGGAGAGTGGTATGAGGTATTTCTCCTGTTTGTGCCGTGCCATCACGCTGATGAGGTCGGGCCAGCGTCCGGTGGTGCCGAAGAAGACCTTGCGCTTGCGGTACTGTACGTATTTCTGTATGTAGAGGACAATCTTTTCAGAGAGTCCGAAGTATTTCATGTCTTCGGGAAGAGTGACGCGCAGTTCCTTGCAGAGAGTGAAGAAATGGTCGATGGCATTTGTCGAATTGAAGACTATCGCGGTGTGTGCAAGTATGTTTACACGTTGGTCGCGGAACTCTCTGGTGCTGATGCCTTCGATGCGGATAAACGGTTTGAATGTCAGTTCCAGAGCATTGCGTTCTGCAAGGTCGAAGTAGGGTGATTTGTCAGAGGATGGTGCGGGTTGTGAAACGAGAATCTTCTTAATCATTTCTGTTAGCAAGCTATTTCAGTTTCAGTTCGTTCGGCGCAGGTGTCTTGGCTGGGTTTTGTGTTGTTGGAGGGGCTTGTGTACTGCTGTTTCCACAAATCAGATCATGCCCATGTTGTTGCCCATCCAGAAGAGCGTCCCTGATAACATGATGAATGGACTGATTTCCAGGGCGCAAAAGTACAAAATTAAATGCGTTAAGCTGGTTGTGCTTCTGAAAAATATGTGATGACATTTGTAGAGAAGCAGGCTTTTGACAAGTGCCAGCAACAAAAGTCCGACTAATGCCGTGTCGTCTACGGGGAGGTCGAAGAACACTGTTGCCAGCACGATGGGCAAGAGTCCGCATCCCGTGGCCAATATGGAAATGAGCAGGGTGTCCTCCCACTGCCGGCATTTTTCCTTGGCGAAGAATGTGTTGTTGACGATGCGGTAGAGCCCAATCTTCAGCAGGTAGTAGATGGCTGTAGCGGCAGTTCCCGCCCCCAGGATGGTGTAGGGCGATGACTGTGCGAAGACGTCGGTATGGAATTTCTGGACATATCCGAAGAAGAGGATGCCCAGCATCAGGCAGGTTTGCAGAATCATGAAGCCCCGTCCTTGCAGCACGTTGTCTTCGCGGCTGTTGAAGAGGTTAGGCCGTTCGCGGGTATAGAAGAAGTCTTCCATCTGCTGTTTGAGGAATCTCCACGAGCGTGCCACTACGAGTGCGATAAGCAGGAAGTTGAGTACGAGGCCGGAAGTGACATAATCATCGTTTCTGAAACGGTAGTCCAGGGGGTCTCCGGCGATGCCTTGTGGTTGCCAGGGTACGGATTCGTGTTCCCATGCGATGCGCCTGACTTCGGGGTTCCAGAGTGTGCGGAATCCGGCGAGGAAGACGCTGTCCTTCGGTAAGGGGAAGAGTCCCTGTGCCAATGCCGGAAGGTCCTCCGAGGCAGGCAGAAGCGGGGCCTGGTGCCCTGCGAAGTATGCCCCCGTCACGGAGTCGGGGACGGCGTCGAACGTCAGATGCTCCACGCTGTGTGAGCCGGCGGCGGTGCTGTCGGCCATGAGCATTGCGTTCAGGGTGTCTGTGTTTTCGAAGGGCATGGGGGGTGAGGGGTTGTCGGAGGTGTGAGGGGGGTGACGGTGAGGAGGTTAGAGTGCGGCGAAGCGTCTTACGGAAGCATCCCAAAGCGGAGTCTCCTCGCAGAGGCGTACGGCCTCTTCAGGAGTTGCTGCCACTTTCCAGCAGTCGAGGTGTTGGGGGCGCATGAAGTTCCCCTCCACACATCGATGCAGTTGTTGCAGCAGTGGTGAGAAGTATGCGTCGGTGTTGAGGATGACAATGGGTTTCAGATACAGTCCCAGCTGTTTCCAGGTGATGACTTCCAGGAGCTCCTCCAGTGTTCCCACGCCTCCGGGACATGCAATGCAGGCATCGCCCATGGCAGCCATGCGTTCCTTGCGTTGGTGCATGTCGTCGGTGACGATGAGTTCTGTCATCCCGGTATGTTGCCATTGCTGTGTGATCATGAACTGCGGAATCACTCCGATGGTCTTTCCGCCTTCGGCCATTGCGGCATCGGCGGTGGCAGCCATCAGTCCGGTTCTTCCGGCACCGTTGACGAGGGTGTGTCCGCGCTGTGCCATTATTTTTCCCAGCGTGGCCGCCGCCTGGCGGTATGTTTCCGGAACCTGTCCGCTCGATGCGGCATAGACGGTGATTTGCATGGTTGTGGGGATTGGAGGGGGGGGGAGTATTATGGCGGGCACGCCGGAAAGGATTTGACCGTACGTGCCCGCATTTTCAAATTACATTAAGGGGTGTTCTATAAATTAGTTTATTATTCAATTAGGAAGTGTTCTTATGCTTGGCCACTTTTCATACTCTCGCTTGTATATTTCTATCCTTTAAACACTTACATAGCCCGCTATGCGCGTGTTTGCAGGACAGTAATTTATAGAACATCCCTTAAGGCTTTGAATTGCAAAAAGGCTTTGATGTGTGTATATCAAGGCTGTTTCGCCGTTTTAGAGTCCGAACGCCTTACGGATGGTGTCGACATAGTCGAGACGTTCCCAGGTGAAGAGTTCCACGTCGTCCATGGTGACGGGAGCTTCGCCGTAGGTAGCGTCGAAGGTCTTTGTGACGGTGCGGTTCGTGCGTCCCATGTGTCCATAGCGTGCCGTTTCCTCGTAGATGGGTCGGCGCAGGTTCAGGCGTTCCTCGATGGCGCGCGGTCGGAGGTCGAAGATTTCCTTAATCTTTTCGGCAATCTCTCCGTCCGTCATGTCCACATGGCTGCGTCCGTAGGTTTCCACACAGATGCTAACGGGCTCTGCCACACCGATGGCATAGGCCAGCTGTACGAGCATTTCGTCTGCCACTCCGGCAGCCACCATGTTCTTGGCAATGTGGCGTGCGGCATAGGCAGCGCTGCGGTCGACCTTCGAGGGGTCCTTACCTGAGAAAGCCCCGCCACCATGTGCACCCTTTCCGCCATAGGTGTCGACGATGATTTTGCGGCCCGTCAGTCCGGTGTCTCCGTGCGGTCCGCCGATGACGAACTTTCCGGTGGGGTTGACATGGTATTTGATGGCACCCTTTTCGAAGAGAGCCTTTACCTCCGGAGTGTGAACGCGCTCCTTCACCACTCGGGGGATGAGGATGGTGGTGACGTCGCGGTAGATTTGGTCGAGCATCATTTCGTCCGCCTTCTCCTGGCTTCCCGCCTGTTCAGCGGTGATGAACTCGTCGTGCTGTGTAGAAACCACGATGGTGTCGATGCGCTGTGCATGTCCGTGGTCGTCGTATTCGATGGTCACCTGGCTCTTCGAGTCGGGTCGGAGGTAGCGCATCACCTTACCCTCGCGTCGGATGTCAGCGAGTACAATCATGATGTCGTGTGCAAGCGAGAGCGGCAGAGGCATGTAGCGGTCGGTCTCGTTGTTGGCATATCCGAACATCATGCCCTGGTCGCCGGCGCCCTGGTCCATGGGGTTGGCACGCTCCACGCCGCGGTTGATGTCGGGGCTTTGTGAGTGGAGAGCGGAGAAGATGCCGCAGCTTTCGGCATCGAACTTGTATTCCGACTTTGTGTAGCCGATGCGTGCAATGGTGTTGCGCACCACTTTCTGCAGGTCAACGGTGGCAGTGGTGTTGAGTTCGCCTGCCAGCACCACCTGTCCGGTGGTGACAAGTGTTTCGCAGGCTACCTTGGCGTTGGGGTCATGCGCAAGGATTTCGTCGAGGATGGCATCGGAAATTTGGTCTGCCACTTTGTCGGGATGACCTTCCGATACGGATTCTGAGGTGAAAAGATACATAAGGGGTGTGGGAATTACGGGGGTGGAAAAGCCACCTCTTGGGTTACAGGGATGTTCTATAAATTAGTTTTAAAACATTCTAAGAAGTGCTCTAATGCTTGGGCGCTTTTTGCCTCTTGCTTGCATCTTTTTGTTCTACAAATACTTACATAGCCCGCTATGCGCGTATTTGAAGAACAAAAACCTACTGCGCAATAGTCTAAAACTCGCCTCAAGCTAATTTATAGAACATCCCTACAAACTGCGAGGACGCTGTGCTGTAGACCAATTTTCTTGCTTCGTTTTCTGTGCTGCACCATGGTTGCCGTGAGGCACTCCGGTTGTCGATGCACACAAAAAAACTGTCCGCCCTTGACATTCCGGGAACTGCCGAAGCAGGAGGCCGGAGCATGGGGAGAACAGCAACGTTTGAAACTTGCCAGCCTTTGTGGGCTTGGCGGACGACACCCCGAAGGTTCAAGGGGGCGTCCGGCGTTTTAGCATTTTTTTGCGAGGTTGCAAGCAGTCAAATCTGTCCTCTGGGTGATTTCTGGGTGCAAAATTACGCCTTTTCCCGCATTCCTCCCCATCATTTCCCGAAAATTTACATATCTTTGCAGCATGAAAATCGAAATATCATCTCTGAATGACATTCAGCGCGCGGCGCACGAGTTTCTCGCTGCCGTCGATGTGAACCGTGTCTTTGCCTTCTACGGTGCCATGGGCGCCGGAAAGACCACATTTGTCAAGGCTTTGTGCCAGGAGCTCGGGGTAGGCGATGTGGTGAACAGCCCCACCTTTGCCATTGTCAACGAATACCATTCCGATGTTCTCGGCACTCCCGTGTTCCATTTCGACTTTTACCGTATCAAGCGTCTCGAAGAAGCCTACGACATCGGCATCGACGACTATTTCTATTCCGGTGCCCCCTGCTTTGTGGAGTGGCCGGAAATGGTGGAGCCTCTCCTGCCGGGCGATGCCGTGCGTGTGGACATCGAGGAGCTTCCCGACGGCCGGCGACTGCTGACCCTTGTATGAGAAGGCAGCATGGCGGCGGGGCTTTTCTCCTCTCTTGCTCGGCTTTGCGTCCGGCGCAGTCCACTTCTTTTTCCCGTATATACGGAATGCGGTAGAAAATATTGCACACTTTATGTTCCCGAAGCCCAAAAAGCGGTGTGGATGTGCCTCTCCGAAGGTATGAAAACCTTCAAAAATTTTGACAGAGCATCGTTCCCATTATAGCGCATAAAAAAGGTTAAAATCAATGCTTTTGCCATCTGTAATATACAATTTGGTGGTGTCGTGTCACAGACGAGACGGGGTAATCCGACTGTTTTGACCGCAAAAAATGCAGAAAACTGGGCAAAAATTAGAAAAAATGGCCGTGTTTCCGCCTCAAAACATCGGACTTCTTTGCCACAAACATCCGTACTTTTGATGCAAAACCTCCGTACTTTTGCCCAAAGAAGTCCGATGTTTCCACTTTTCCGGGCGGAAAACTGGCAGAAAACAGCCGAAACTGCGCATAAAAGGCTGATGCCTCATTTTTGCGATATTTCGGACCACGGTTTTCTTTTTCGCTTCCGATGCCCTTCACGGAGCATTATCGGCGCTGTTCCAGTCCCTTTTTCCTGCCTGCAACGGAGGCTCTGAAAAAATTGCACACTCCGTTGGTTATGTAGGAATCATAAAGATTAGGGGGACAGGTTTTCTTCACGATATCCCCTCCATCGCGTTTCCTTCGTGTCCCGCCTTCCTTCAGTTATGAAAAGTCTTCTCTTCTTTCTCCTTGGATTTTATCCTTGGTTTTCGGCCATTTCCCAAACGGTGTCACCGCCCGAGGGCGATGACGTATGTCTGCTCTCGCAGCTCGACCTTTCCACAGTCACTTGTTTCGACGACCAGGGCCGTAATGCCGTGCATGCCGACCTTGCCACTTATGGCACCCCGCTTTCTGTAGGTGGTGTGGTCTATTCAAGCGGTGTGGGAACCCACGCCCCGTCGAAGTTCGTCATCAAGGTGAACGGTGCCAGGGACTTTTCAGCCCTTTTCGGTATCGACGATGCGGCCGCGGTAGATGCCGACGGCAATTTCCTCCCCAACGAAGGCGAGGTCGATTTCCGCGTCGTGGCCTGGGACTCCCCGCAGCACTCCACAGTGGCCTGCGAAGGTACGCTCCGTCGCAGCGAAAACAAGGGATTTGCCCTCGAAGCATTTGGGCTTGAAGGCGTAGAGTATCTGGTGCTTGAATTCCTTTCAGGTGCCAATACCTGGTCCGACCATGTCGATGTCTGTAATGCTTATTTCCACTTTTCCGGCGAACGTCCGGAGCTTGTCCGTTCTGCCGACATGTGGGCCGGCACAGAGACCACCATCGACATCCCCGAGGCTCCCGATGGTATGGAACATATTCCCCTCAGCAGCCTTGACATCAGCAAGGGCGAATGCGGATGGGGTACGGCACATGCCGACCGCAGTGTGGAGAACAATCCGCTGAAACTCAAGGGCGTGACCTATACCAGCGGCGTCGGTACCCATGCTCCCAGCCGGATGATAGTCCGGCTCAACGGCTCCGTCACCGATTTCCACGCTGTGCTCGGTATCGACGATGAGGTGGCCGATGCATGCAGTGCCGGGGGCCACAATGGCCGGGCCTCGTACCACGTCTATCTCTCCAATGGCGAGGGACACCAATATACTGTGGCAAAAGGCGAAATGGCTGCCATCGACGAGTCTCCCGTTGAAATTCATGCCGATGTCAACGGGTGGAAATACCTTTATCTTGAAACCGGTAACGGCAGCGACGGCGCCAACGGCTACGACCACGTCGACTGGGCCTCTGCATATTTCGTCTATCAGGAGCAGAATTCTTCACGCCCCATTATGGTGACGGAGGAGGAGATTTCCACCAGTCTGGCCTGTGCCACCACCGTCTTTTCGCAGCCCGGTGTGCGTTTCATGCAGAAAATCCGTGCCGCCAACCCCGATGCCACGGTTGCTGTGGAGCAACTCCCCGCAGGACTCTCCTGGAACGCTTCGCGCCAGCTGGTGGAGGGCATTGTGGAGGCCGAGGGCACCTATACCTATCGCGTCAATGTCGCCACCGCCGACGAAACCCGTCAGCAGGACATCACGCTCCATGTCTCCAACGATCTGCCACTGCCAGTCCCGTTCATGGGATGGATATCGTGGAATTCCGTAGAGAGCGAAATTTCGCAGGATGTCGTTGAACGTGTTGTCCGCCTTTTTCAGGACAAGGGTCTGCAGGATTGCGGCTGGAACACTGTGGTGCTCGACGACTGGTGGCATGCCGGTTCGCGGTGCGACGACGGTTCGCCGCGCCCCAATCCCACCCGTTTCCCCGGTGGCATCGAGGCTGCCGCACAGTATGTCCATGACCATGGCATGCGCTTCGGCATCTATTCCGATGCTGCCGAGAAAACCTGTGCCGGTGCCTTCGGGTCGTATGGTATGGAGACGGTCGATGCCGCACATTATGCCCAGTGGGGAGTCGACATCCTGAAATACGACTATTGCTTTGCTCCTGCCGATGTGGAAAGTGCCAAGGAACGTTACCATGCCATGGCCGAAGCCCTGAAGCACTCCGGACGCGACATCAGGCTGTATATCTGCGAATGGGGCGCCCGCGAACCCTGGAAATGGGGTGCCGAAGCAGGCGGCGTATGTTGGCGTACCACCTACGATGTGCGCGACACGTGGTCGGCACAAAGTCCGGGAGTCGGGGTCCTTCAGAGCCTGCGCGACATGAAGCACCTTTCGGCTTACCAGGGCGTAAACCGTTTCAACGATGCCGATATGCTCTGTACGGGTCTGCATGCCACCGGCAAATCGTCGAACGACCTCTGCGGGGCGTCCGGACCCGGCATGACGCAGGACGAATACCGTACGCAGTTTGCACTGTGGTGCATGTGGTCGTCGCCCCTCAGTCTTTCATTCGACCCCCGTGGAACTACCGTCACGGCCGACGATTATGAAATACTCACCAACCAGGAACTCATTGCACTCGACCAGGATCGCATGGGGCAGCAGGCCGACCTCATCGACGAAACAGCCGATTTCATTGCATTTGCCAAGGACTGCGAGAACGGCGACATTGCCCTGAGCGTCACCAACCTCACCTCCTCAAAACGTTCCTATACCTTCGAATTCAACCGCATCCCCCATCTCGATGCCTCGCAGACCTACCGTTGCCGCGACCTTTGGCAGCATACCGACCTCGAGGCCGTATCGTCGGGCGCTTTCAGTGCTTCCGTAGCGTCGCATGCCACCGCCGTTTTCCGGCTTTCGCGTGCCGACGGTGAGGGTGTCTGTCCCCCGTCGTCTGCCAAGGCCCTGCACATCTTCCCCCTGCGAGGCGCCATCCGTGTGGAGGGAGCCGAAGGGGAGAGCCGGCGCATCCTGGTCTCCGACATGGCAGGCCGCACCGTATACGCCACCACGACGGACCGTCCGACGGAAATCCCGCTGCCTTCGGGCATCTATGTCGTCAGTGCCGTATGCCATGCACAGGCTTCGAACCTCGTGGTGAAGGTGCAGTGAGGGGGAGGCACGGCTTCACGGCATATACGTAAGATTTTACATATGATATCTTTATATTATATATTGTACAAAAAAGCAATCACTGACTGATGAACAAGTTTTTCCTTTTCCTTGCGTTCATGGCATGCAGTCTTGCAGCCGACGCACAGATGGCACATTGGCTCATTCCTCCCCGTTACGACAGTCTGACGATGTCTGAAAGTGCTGACCTGCTGGTGGCGGATTCGGCACAGACGTGGATACTGTGGACATTCGACGGTGACCGAGTGACCACCGTCGAGGGCGAGATACAGCCATTCAGCGATGGGATGGCCGTGGTGACACGTCCCGGAGGCGATGACATCCTGGAGTTGCTCACCGCCAACGGCAGCCATGTCAATCTGCGGGGATGCCGGGTAGCCGGAAAGCCCGCCATGTTCTCCTCAGAACGCCTGTTGGTGAAGAAAGGCGAATTCTATCGCTTTGCCGACCCCAAAGGACGGCTTACCGCCGAGAAGTTCCTGAAGGCCTATCCATTCTTCAACGGCTTTGCCGTCTGCAACACCTATGTCAACTTCGAGAAACCGAAGGAAACCTACACCTTCATGACCGACACCACGGGCGTGCATGTGGAGTTCTCCTTCAACGGCAAGGTCTTCAAGCCCGAAGACGTCAATTTCGTCTCTTCGGTCAACGACGAGCAGATGGCCATCGTCGTCGTCCGTAAACGTGTCTATGTCTTCGATGCCGAACAGCGCATGCTCACTCCGCTTATGGTGAATACCGAGGAGACCAACCTGAAGTATCAGGCAAAGGTTGAGGGAGATGTCGAGGAACTGCTGCTGCAGAACCCGGATGGAACAAGCACCATCACAGCCCGTTGCAGCAAAGAAGATGTGGTGAACATCTCCTTCGATGCTTTCCTGCGCCCCGTTTCCATCGTGCGCAATGGGGAGGCAACCACCTACAATGTGCATGAGCAGGAACGGCGTGTGCTGAAGTCCCCGCTCGAGGGCGTTGCCGAAGGTTCCTTCTCCGGCATTGCCTGGGACGGTGTGACGGTGCTACCCCCTCAGTTCCGCGAAGTCGCACTCTGCTATGGGGACCATGCCGTTGTGCGCGTAGGCGACAAGTACGGACTCCTCCGTGTAATCAAGGACGAGACATTCCGCATCCGTATGAACAAGGGCGACGACATCGCCTTCCGCCATCAAAAGTACGAGACCACACTCCGCGTGGATTTCCCCACCTTCGTTCCCTCCCTTACCACCACGGTGGAGATGGAAAATACCGAGGGCTGCGAACTCGACAAGACTTCCAGGATAGCAGTCGATACCGAAAGCGGAAACTATGTACAATACAATTGCGTGCTGAGCATTCCACCGTCGCTTCCCGATGAGCTAACCGAGGTGAACTATCCTCTGCATATTGTCTACGACGGCATCCGTTCCGGCGTCATCCCCTTCAAGGTAAAGGCATGGCACTACAAATACTTCGTCGTTGACCTCGACGACAATCAGACCTCTTTCTCGGACAGGACCCTCTCCTTCGTCTTCAACATCAATGCCGAGCGCATAGCCCAGGATGCCATCTATCCCACCGATGTCACCGTACTGACACAGAGTGCGGAAACCATTTTGGAAAAGCTTTCCGAAACCCGCTTCAAGTGCAGCATTCCCAACCTTCAAGAAGGGTTTACCGCCTTCGATGTCCAGGTGGTGGAACAGGGATGCCCGCCTGCGCTCTTCCCCTTTGTGGTGGAATATCACGCCGCCAAGCCCAAGACACGCGCCACTCCGGCACAGCCGCAGGTGCTGAATATACGCAAACGGGCTTCAGAACTCGATGTGGACACCCTCGACATTGATGCCGAAAACGGGGGCGGAGTGGACGAAGCCTGCGAGCCCCAGTAATTAGAACTTGCGTGACTTGAATTATATTGTCACACGGCCAGTCACGGATGTCCACGGATGTCCACGGATGTCCACGGATGTCCACGGACGACCACAAACGGCACGGTGAATTATAATCAACCTTATATTTGTATATTATGAAAAAGATATTTGCAGGCTTACTGCTTTCCGCCTTCTGCGGATGTGCCTGTGCGGCTCCTGCCGGTCAGCACACCTTTGCCATTGCAGACGGCCAGTTCCTCTACGATGGCAAACCTACGGCCATCTATTCCGGTGAAATGCACTACGAGCGTGTTCCCGCTCCCTATTGGCGTCACCGTCTGAAGATGATGAAGGCCATGGGACTCAACGCGGTGGCAACCTATGTCTTCTGGAACTTCCACGAAGTGGCTCCCGGAAAGTGGGACTGGACTACCGACGAACACAACCTGCGTAAATTCGTGCAGACCGCTCAAGAAGAGGATATGCTCGTCATCCTCCGTCCCGGTCCGTATTGCTGTGCTGAATGGGAGTACGGAGGCTATCCCTGGTGGCTGCAGCAGCAGGAAGGCCTCGTGGTGCGGTGTTACAACCAGCCATTCCTCGACGCTTGCCGGACATACGTGAACCAGCTTGCCGACCAGGTGCGCGACCTGCAGATTACGCACGGAGGTCCCATCGTTATGGTTCAGGCCGAGAACGAGTTCGGCTCGTACGTCAGCCAGCGTCCTGACATTCCTTTAGAGGAGCACAAGCGCTACAGCGCCGCCATCCGTCAGACCTTGATCGATGCAGGGTTCGACATACCCATGTTCACCAGCGACGGTTCGTGGCTCTTCGAAGGCGGAGCCATTGAGGGAGCATTGCCGACAGCCAACGGCGAGGACAATGTGGAAAACCTGAAGAAGGTGGTCGATGCCTACCACGGCGGCAAGGGACCGTACATGGTGGCGGAATTCTATCCCGGATGGCTCGACCACTGGAACGAACCCTTTGTGCGTGTACCGGCAGAAAATACCATCCGCCAGACGCAGAAGTACCTCGATAATGGCGTGAACTTCAACTTCTATATGGTCCATGGTGGCACGAACTTCGGATTCTGGGCAGGGGCAAACTACAATACTGAAACAAACATCCAGCCCGACCTCACCTCCTATGACTACGATGCCCCCATCAGCGAAGCAGGTTGGGCAACGGAAAAGTATATGGGCATTCGCGAACTCATGAAGAAGTATGTGAAACACGAACTCCCTGAAGTGCCTGAACGCATCCCTGTCATCAAACTTCCTGAGGTCTACTTCGACAAGACCGTCGATGTGCTCCCCGTCCTTGAGCGCCAGACCCCTGTAACTGCTGACGAGCCGATGAATTTCGAGGACCTTGGCCAGGGCTTCGGATATGTACTTTACCGCCGCCACTTCAACCAGCCTATTTCGGGCGTGATGCATGTACCGGGGATTGCCGACTATGCTACCGTCTATGTCGACGGCAAGAAGGTGGGCGAACTCAACCGGGTGCTCGATTGCGACAGTCTGCAGATTGACATCCCCTTCAATTCCACCCTTGATATCCTGGTGGAAAACCTCGGGCGCATCAACTACGGTGCACGCATTGTGGAAAATCACAAGGGCATAACCCAGCCCATCACCATCGGTGGCAGCCGGATTTCTGGCAATTGGAACATGTATGGTCTGCCCCTGTCGCAGATGCCTGCCGTGGATGCTCTGCCCGAAGGCTACAAAACGGGATGTCCCGTCTATTATCGGGCCAAGTTCACGCTGGACAAGGTGGGCGATACGTTCCTTGATATGGAGAAATGGGGCAAGGGTATCGTCTTCGTCAACGGCCACAATCTGGGCCGGTATTGGAAAGTCGGCCCCCAGCAGACACTCTATCTTCCCGGATGCTGGCTGAAGGAAGGGGAGAACGAGGTGGTGGTATTCGAACAGCTCAACGACCATCGTAAGTATTCGCTCTCGTCTGTTACCGAACCTGTCCTCGAAAAATTGCAGACCGCGTCCGCTGAAACGGAAACCGCCGATGAGGTGATTGCCCGACTCCTGCAGGAAAATGCCGCACTGCGCGAGCAGATAACGGCTCTGCAAAAGCAGATGGAGGAGATGAAGGCTCCCAAGAAACGCGGAAAGAAGTAGGCTGCTGCGGTTCTCCGCTTCCCGCGGTATTGTCCCCTCGACATCCTATGCCTATAAAAGAACGTCCCCCTGTACAGCATTGGCGTTGTACAGGGGGACGTTGTCTGTCCGTACGGATGTGTCGTCTTTAGGGGTGTTCTATAAATTAGCTTGGTAAAACTTCCTCCTTGATATAATCTTCCTCTGTCACGACTCGGGATAATCCAAGCAAGCAGGGCGAAGCCAAGTGATCACGCATAAGAACACTTCCTACATAAAAACACTTCCTAAATGTAAGCTATTTTATAGAACACCCCCTTTACTCGTAAAGGTTTCAAGAGGGTTTTCTCATGCGAAGCCGGTGTTGTTCCCTTCTTTTCTATATGACGTTCTCTTCCTCTCCTGCTACGAGTGTGGCAATCTGTTCCAGAAATCGTACGTCAGTCTCGTCGAAGGTGCCGCATGTTGCGCTGTCAATGTCAAGTACGCCGATGATTGTGCCGCCATGTAGCAGGGGCACCACCACCTCGCTCCGCGACGACGATGAGCAGGCGATGTGGCCGGAGAAATCCTCGACATCGGGCACAACCAGGGTCTTTCCCTCTGCCCATGCCGTACCGCAGACACCGCGTCCGTAGCGGATGCGTGTGCATGCCATCGGACCCTGGAACGGGCCGAGCACCAGTTGTTCGTTGGTATTGTCCACACGGTAAAAGCCCGTCCAAAGGAAATGGAAGGTTTCGTGAATCATTGCCGCTACGTTTGCCATGCGTGCAATGAGGTCTGTTTCCCCATCCACCACTGCTGCAATCTGGGGGATTAGGGTGGTGTATCTTTCGGCCTTGTTGCCGTCAGAGATTTCAAGATGTTCTGCCATTGTCGCGTATATGGTCTGTATGTTACTCCGTTTCCCCTTCCAAAAACTCCAGTGCGGTTTCGAGGATGGTGTCGATGCTGCGCTGGTAATCGTCGCTGCTGATGTCGACGTGGATGTCAGGCTCGATGCCAAATTCCGTGTGTTTGCCAGAGATGTCCGTCATCGGGCATGCAGAAAAGCGTACCGACCATCCCCGTGGCAATTCGCTGCTGAAGGGCATTCCGCTGCCTCCTCCTGTTCGGTCGCCGATGACGGTGACGTTCTCGGAGGCTTTGGCAAACATCACAAAGGCGTTTGCAGCGCTGTAGGTGCGGCGGTTCGTAAGTACGGCCACGCGCTTTTGCCAGCGCAACCCCGTAGCGGGGGAAATGCGGATGGGTTGCGGCGATGAAAAGTCGTTGTGTCCGGGACCCGTTTTGTGCATCATATAGCCCATCACGGTAGGCTCGTTGACCAGGATACCGGCAAGGGCCTGTGCCGAGGTGAGCATGCCGCCGCCATTGTTGCGGACATCGATGACCAGTCCGTCGCACGACGCCAGATACTGCATCATTTCGTGGAGGTTGCCGTCGCCGATACCGTTGGCAAACGACGGGCAGCGGACATAGCCGATATTGCCCTTCAGCACCCGGTACTTCAACCCTGCCGTGGAGCGGTAGTCCTCGTTGCATCCGAGATAGCTGCGCAGGATGGAATCGCTGAAATTCTCGGGGAAGGCGTCGTACCATTGCGTAAAGTAGGCCGTATTTCCCGCCCAAGCCAGGTTTACGTGGCCATCGCGCAGCTCGTAGGTCATGCGGCTCAGCACCTGGAATAGGGCATCGTCCGACATCTTTTCGTCAACCTGGGGCGAATACCGGCGGTAGACCTCGTCCCAGTCAAGGCCATAAGCCTGTTCCTTGTATTCGAAGAAACAGTAGTGGCGGTCGATGACATGCCACAGCGCTTCGAAGTTGTCGCGCCGGGTGTCGTCGAAACCGTCACTGCTGATGCAGGCTGTGGGCAGCAGCACCAGCATGATGGTGACTATGATGAGGGGAAAACGGTGCATAGCGTAAGGGGAGGGGGCGAGGGGAGAAGCGATGGAGCAGCGAGAGCAGAAGCCAAGTTTACTTGGATTATGCCGAGTCGCGAGAGAGCAAGGCGAAGCCAAGCGATGGAGCAGCGAGAGCAGAAGCCAAGTTTACTTGGATTATGCCGAGTCGCGAGAGAGCAAGGCGAAGCCAACGATGGGAAAAATCAGAACGAGAGTTGTCGTGTGAAACCGATGATGAAACTGTGGTTCCAGGCGTGGCGGTCGAGGCGGTTCACCCGACTTTGGCGGATGTCGGCCTCATATCCGGCCACTACCATAGCTTTGCGTACGGGGAACCGTAGGCGTGCGCCCAGACGCACCGAGGGCACATTGCCGGGATACGTGAAGCGGACATTACCGTCGTAATGACGGAGTGAAAAGATTTCGTAGTACGACTGCCCATACTGTGGCGAAAACATCAGTCCTGCCAATGGGGCTTCGGCTGAAAAGCGAGCGGAACAGCCTTTCCCGAAGAGGTGAAAACCGCAGTCTGCCATGAGGGAGGCTCGGACATCGAACGCCGCACGTCCTTGTGCAGGATTGTTGCCGTTGCGGGTGGAATAGGTGCCGCCGGCACTCAGGCCCGCCAGACCGCCTGCACGCAACCTCCAGCGGGGGGATACCTGCCAGTTGTAATGCCATCCGAGATGAAAATCCACGTTTCCATCGTAGAAATCCGCGTTCCTTGCTTGGTTTTCGGCCCAAGTTCCCTGCACATCGAATCGGGCGAACGACGTGACCTGCCCTTTCCCCCACCGTGCCTGACGTTCGTTTTCCATGCAGAATCCTGTGGATGGTCCGTGGTAGTCGAGAGGGGAGAGGTAGGCATCGTAGAGCGCATTGTCGCCGATGCGGAAAGTCCAGGTCCGTTCCACTTCCCTTGACTGGGCATACGCCGTGCTTCCTCCCCAAAGGAAGGACAGCAGGCATACTAAAATCGTAAGGTGTGGGATGGACATATGGGCAAAAAGGTTTTCGGAATCAAAGGCTTTCGTTGCCGAAGGCGTCCATGGCGCGGACGATGATCGTGTCGTTAAGGCGTTGCGGAAGGCTCGGGACGTAGAGATAATGCGTCGTCTTCAGATGATGTGCCACCATCTCCACATTCCCCTCCCTGTCTTCGCGATAGATGTTGTAGACCACCGGTGTGGCATCCCTTACGGGTTCCCAGGAAACGAAGAGGCAGTAGTCGTCGCGCCGTTGCACCTTCACCCTTGGCGTTTCGGGAGGGGTGTTGTCGAGCCACGTCATCGGCGGTGTCAGGGCTGGCTGGGCATTGAATTCCCTGCAGAAATCGTAGATGCCCTTATGGTTGTCGAGCAGGAAGCGTGCACGGAAGAAAGCCTGGCCACCGGTGCGGATAAAGCGCAGGAAGTTCATCTGACGCGTCATGACATCCAGACTCCAGTCCTTCTCGTGCGGCGACAGCAGGTAGACCCCGAGGCCCGGCACCACAGGATGTCCTGCACTCTCCTGCTGCCAGTTGGCGGCAAAGGGGTAGAAATGCTCGCCGTCGAAGTACATCATCGGGAACAGCCAGTCCATATAGCCCTCGCGGAGCCAAAGCTGGGCATCCTGCGACACCGCGTCGCGGGCATTCCATCCCCGGCTCAAGGCTCTCGGCAGGTCGGAATATTTGCCGACGGGTGAGCAACTCAGTTTCACCCACGGGCGTATGCCGCGTACGGCATCGTGGACAGCCTTGACGGTACGCGTCACCTGCTGGCGTTTCCATTGGGCCTTAGGCACTCCCTTCCCCCATTTCCGATAGGCAATGTCGTCGTTGAAAGCCATCTCGCGCTCGGGATAGCGGATATAGTCGAGGTGTATGCCGTCCACATCGTAGTTGCTGACAATTTCCTTGCAGATATTCGCAATATACGGTGCGGTTCCCGGTGCTCCGGGGTCCATAAACCACCGGTTTCCAGCCCTTTGGCAGAGTTCGCCATGGCGTGCACTCACAGCCTTTTTCCCCAACTGCCGTGCCTGTGCGGTGCTGCAGATGGGGTAAGTGACCACATAGGCGTGGAGCTCCATGCCGCGGCGGTGGGCCTCTTCAACGGCGAATGCCAGCGGGTCGTAGGGCGGCGGGACACCCGGAGTGCCGGAAATGGACCCGTCCCAAGGCTCGTATTCCGAGGCGTAGGTGACGGTACCCCGTACGCGTGCCTGGAAAAGGATGACGTTGATGCCGGTAGCCTTCAGGCGGTCGAAGTCCTCGCAGAGGCGCTGACGTTGCAGACTGGCTTTGTGCTCAGTCTGGGCATACTGATGCCCCGGCCAGTCGATGCCGCCGAGGGTGCAGTACCATACGGCACGGATTTCGCGCTCGTAGGGCTTGAGCTGGAAGGGCTGGGGCCACATCTGGGCTGGACAAGGCAGTGAGGCTACCAGGCAGAAGAATATGGAAAGAAGTGTTTTCAACGGGAAATGGGAAATCATATGGGGGGATAAAGGTCCGGCGGCGGAGCGGTGTCATTCCGCTTCGAGGCGTAGCATGAAGTGCTGCACCTCATTGTCCGGGAGGCCATGTTGTGCGGCAAGTTTGATGTCGCGGCGGGCATAGCCGGGTTGTTTGAGCCCAAGGTGAATCTCAGCCCTCAGCAGATAGGCTTCGGCATTGTCGGGGTGTTCGGCGATAATGCTGTCTACGATGTCGAGGGCGTCGTAGGGAGCTGCGGCCTGTGTCAGGGCAACGGCTTTGAGCAAAAGCAGATGAGGGTCGTGGGGATGTTGGAGCAGGAGGTTGTCGTAGTCGCGGATGGCGCGGTCGAACATCGCCAGTTGCAGGTAGCAGGCGGCACGGTCTTCGCGGGCATCGGCCATGGAGGGTTGGCTTTGCAGCACCTTGTCGAGGCGATTGACGGCCTCTCTCCATTGCCCACGAGCCATGGCGATGCGCCCGAGGTTGTGCTCCACCACATAATTTCCGGGAGCATCGGGACGCAGCCGCAGCGCACGCTCAAAAAGGTCCTGTGCCTGCAGCAGGGAATCGGTGTGCAGATAGTTGAATGCCCGCGTCAGACAGTCGATGTATTCCAAGGAATCCCGTTCAATCTGCCATCTTTCGCGCGTTTCGACATTGTAGTCATCCTTCGTTTTCGCACTGATGCGTCCGGTATGCAGGTCGATGACGGTCTGTGCCTTCAGTCCTTCTGGAGCGAGGCAAAGCAGGCAGAGCAGGCAGAAACGGAGGAAGGGGTTGGAAAACATTGGATGGAGAGGTGTGACTCGGTGTAAAAAGTGCTAATACAACGGTGAAACCGTAGATTCCTTTACAACGAAGGGGGGCTATAAATTAGTTTTATTGGTAAATATCAGACGGCCTTCAGCTCGTGGATGATGCTGAAAACCTCGTCAGCCTCGAACCCCCGGGAGGCGGCAAAGCGCAGGAGCTTCTGCGTGGCCTTGTAGGTTTCGGCCTCGTTGCCGGGGTCGAACTGCAGGCTACGGAATTTCGATGTCAGCACCTCCTTCATCATCAGGCGGTAGTCCGCTCCGTCGGTTTCGGCAAATGCCCGGTTGATTTCGGCATCCGGAATGCCTTTCAGTCTCAGTGCGGCACGAATCTTCATCCTGCCCCAATGGTCGTAAGCCACTTTGTCGTGGACAAAGGCTTTGGCGTAGCGCCCCTCGTCGAGGTAACCCTCCTCAACCAGTCGGGCGACAAGGTGTGCGATTCGGCTCTCCGGAAGCCCACCTTCGCGGAATTTCCTGACGATTTCCTGAGGGCAGCATTCCCGTAGGGAGCATCTTCGGGTGGCCCATGTCAGGGCCGTCTCTTCGGTAAAAGGCTTCATATAAAGGCTGATGATGGTAGGTATGGTCACCGGTGTCCGTACCAAGGGCTATTTGACGGCGCTTCGGAAAATGAAATAGAAATGCTGAAGGATGGCGGTGAGTTTGCCGTAGTGGTGGCA
Organism: Bacteroidales bacterium; assembly: GCA_004555055.1. Taxonomy (GTDB): domain Bacteria; phylum Bacteroidota; class Bacteroidia; order Bacteroidales; family Bacteroidaceae; genus Alloprevotella. Next base: position 39,005 of record SFJN01000016.1, read on the forward strand.
CATGATGTCGTAGCGTTCGAGCAGCGAATCCTTGTGGTGTTGCGTGCTGACACCGCCCTCGAGGTAGTCCGCCACGATGAGCCGGGTGTGGTGGAGCGGCAGTTTCAGACGTTCAGCCTCCTTCATGATGCGAATGCACCAGTCGAAGTCGGCGCTAAGATGGTATTTCTCGAGGTCATAAGGGTATTTCCGAGCAAGGTCAATGCGTGCGAAGAAAGCCTGGTGACAGACGAGCATACCGTGTTTGAATGATTTCCACGACAGCTTTTCCGGTGGGGCAAGGCGTCGGTGAGCGACGAAATGCCCGTTGCGGTCTACAATGTCGGTGTGGCCGTAGAGGACAGCCGGACGCCGCTTGCGCTCGGTGTACCCCTCCAGTTGGGCGGCGATGTCGGAGAGTACGGTGGAACTGTGGAATTTGTCGCCGGCATTGAGAAAGAGGATATAGTCGCCGGTGGCAAGTTGCAGGGCTTTGTTCATGGCATCGTAGATGCCGTTGTCGGGCTCCGAACGGCACACAATCTCATGTTGGACCGTTGCCAAGGAGTTGCGTTGCTGGTAGAAGTGGATGAGTGCAAGCGTTTCGTCCTGGCTGTTGCCGTCGATGATCAGATGTTCTACGCCGGGATGGTTCTGTGACTCTACGCTTTTGATGGTGCGACCGATGAGGTGCCCTGCGTTGTAGCATACGGTGGCGATGGTGAAACGAATCATGGTGGAAAGTTTCGTAAGCGGTGTTCTTTTCTTGTGATTCAGTGCTGCGGACAGCATGTCCTCATGCCTCTCCTTGGTAAAGTGTCAGATAGCGTTGCGCCACCTTGGCGGTATCGTAGGTGTCCTCCGCGTCGAGGCGTGCTGCCGTGGCGAGGTCCTGGCGCCGGGGATGCTGTATGGCCTTTTCCAGAGCCTCGCTGAAGGCCTGGCTGTCGGCAGGGGGGACGAGGAAGCCGTCGGTGCCCTCGCGCACCATCTGCCTGATTCCGCCCACAGCGGTAGCCACCACGGGAAGTCCGCAAGCCTTCGCCTCTACAATCGTGTTGGGAAGGTTCTCCATGACGGACGCCATGGTGAATATGTCGGATGCGCGGTAGATGTTGCGCATGGTGGCAGGCACGGCTACATATTCAAAGGGAACCATCTCGCAGGCAAAGTCCTTGCGGTGTGCGGTGGTGTTCCTGCCAACGGCAACCACGCAGATGCTTTCGCAGAGTTGGGGTTGGCGGAATATCAGGCTTTGGACGGCCTGGGAAAAGATGCCAAAACCTTTGTTGGCATCGTTGACGTTGTAGGCTACGAAGAGGAGTATGGTCTTTCCCCTCGGGAGCGAAAGTGCGCTGCGGAGCGCCTCCTTTTCGTCGGGAGTGCTACAGGGCGAGAAAAACGTGGTGTCGATGGGGTTGGCGATGTCCGTTACCGTCTGTCCGTGCATCAGCGGTGAACGCCGGACCATGTCCGCGAGGTAACGGCTGCAGGCCACAAAGGTGATGTGCCCTTGTCGGTAAATATGTTGCTTGCGTTGGAAAATCCGTCTTGAGAGGTCGTTTCCGGAGCGTCCGCAGAGCGGCAGCAGGCGGGTAAGGCCATTGCATTTCAGCTTGGGACAGTCACCGCACCCCTTTTCCCAGCTTGTGCACCCTTGGGGAAGATGGCAAATGCCTGTGGCAGGCCAGATGTCGTGGAGTGTCCAAATCAGGCGTTTTCCCGTCTCACGGCATCGGCAGACGAGGCGTTCGAGGCCGTCCATGCTGAGCATGGCTTGGTTTATCCAATGAAGATGTACGGCATCGGCCCATCCAAAGTCTGGCAACTTGGTGATGTCCGTGCCGTATCCTCCGTGGTCGATGCTGAAGACATGTGGATAGTCGAAGCCGTTGTAGTAGAGGTCCTCGAGGCGTTCGCCGACGAACTGCAGGCACTGGAGCAAGCCTTTCCTGCGTGTCAGTAGTCTGACTTTGTGTCCCGCTTTCTGCAACGCTTTGGCAAGTCGTCCGGCGGCGATGGAGGCACCGCCGGTGTGAAGCGTGGTATTGACAATGAGAATCTTCATGATGGGAAATGCGGGGAAAGGACCTTGGTAGACGGAGAACGGTGTAAACGGGGATGGGGACTATGGGTTTCCGGAATATTCACGTACGATGGGCCGCACCTGTTCAAGGATATCGTACAGCCTCTCTTCTGTTTCGGCCTGCAACATGGCTATGCGCGTTTCGCGGAAGTTCGGGATTCCCTTGAAAAGCGGTGAGGCGGCAAGATGGCGGCGGATGTGGAGGATGCCACGGTATTCGTCAATTCTTTCGATGGATTCGTGAATCTGTTCCTTCAGAATGTCCAGTTTCCAGTCGGCAGTCATGTCGGTACTGGTGCCGTCGAGAGTATCGCGTATTTCGCGGAAAATCCATGGTCTGCCAAAAGTGGCGCGTCCTACCATGACGGCGTCAACGCCATAGTCCTCGAAAGCCCGCTTGGCCTGCTCGCCGTTTGTGATGTCGCCGTTGCCGATGATGGGGATGTGCATGCGGGGATTGCGCTTTACCTCGCCGATGAGTGCCCAGTCTGCCTGTCCGGTGTACATCTGGCTCCGTGTCCGGCCGTGGATGGTCAGGGCTTCGGCACCGGCATCCTGTATGCGTTCGGCCAGGTCCACGATGAAAGGTATGCGTTTGCCGTCTGCTGTAGTGTCAAGATAGAGTCCGGGAACATCCCATCCCAAGCGGGTCTTGACGGTTACAGGGACACGGCCTCCCACACGGTGTACCACGCGGCGGATGATGTCCAGCATGAGGTCGGGGGTCTGGAGCATACCCGCTCCTGCACCTTTGCCTGCCACACGCTTGACGGGGCATCCGAAATTTAGGTCAAGAATATCGGGATGAGCGGTTTCAACGATGATTTCCGCGGCATCTTCGACAGCATCTGGAAAGCGTCCGTAGGTCTGGATGGCAACCGGACGTTCATCGTCACTCACTTTCAGTTTCTGGAAAGTCTTGTTGACGCTACGGACAAGGGCATCGGCAGCCACAAACTCTGAATAGACCATAGAGGCTCCGAGGCGTCGGCATAACAGACGGAAACCGATGTCGGTGACATCTTCCATGGGAGCGAGGAGGACGGGGCGGAAACCGAGTTGGATGTTGCGGATGTTCATGCGGTAAGGGATGGGGCAACGGTGCTGCCGGGGTGAAGGAAGTTGTCGGGCAAATGAGGTGGAACCCAAAAAAAATCCCCACATTAGGGATTTTCAATTGTGGTATCGCCTGCATGCTTGCGGCGTGTTTGGCTTATGGTGTGTCTTGTTGCAGATATGTGCTGTTGCGTTGCAGTTTGCGCAGCATCCAAAGTCCTCCGGCAAGCAGCAATGCGCCTGTGACCGACAGCACGGAGGACGGCCAATGGGATGTGCAGTCCGGTGCTTCGGGGTAACATATCTCAAGATAGCCCAAAGCATTGTTGAGGATGTGTGCCGGCAGGCAGAGTCTGAGGTCTCCCGTATGGAGATACAGCAGGGCAAGTGCTATGCCCATGATGAAGGCTGGGATGCCCTGCATCAGGTTCCCATGGATGACGGCAAAGGCAAATGCACTGACAATGATGGCTATCCAGCGTCCGGAGGGGAGCAGCACACGGATGATGCTGTCGCGGAAGACCAGCTCTTCGGCCATGGGGCCGGCAACGATGATTAAAAATGCACAAGGAATGCTGTGCTGCATGCCTGAAAACATGGCATTGACGCCAGCATTCTCGAGGTCGAACGGCGAGAGGATGCCGCTTACGCCAAGACTGATGGCACAAAAGGCTCCGATGCCCCACAGCCAACCCTTGGGCATTCCTTGCATGAAGGAGGTCAGAACGCCTCTGCCGGTGAGACGTGTGAGAAGTAGAATGCCGATAAATATAAGGGTGGTGCAGAGAAGTGTTGTCCCGTAATGAACAGGATTAAGGTGCTGCAGGATGGATTGTATGTTTCCCTCTCCGGTGGTTCCGTAGGGCCCTGTCTGATACTCGTAGACCAGAAGTACGACAAGGGCAAAAGCTTGGTTTAGGAAAAATAACAGCAGGGCTATGATGGCACGCCACATAATATCAGGTTAAGGTAGTAGGATGCGTTATTGCAAAAATCAAGGTGTTGCCTACAACGCGTCCTCGGGCGAAAAGTGGATTTCGCGGTGCTGTTCTTTTGCTATTTCGGCATCGGCGTGAATCTGTTCCAGCAATGCTTCGGCATTGTCGAAATCCTTCTCGTCACGTATGCGCTTATGAAAATAGACTTCGACCTCCTTGTCGTACAATGAAGGGAAGTTTTCGTCAAGCAGATGTGATTCCACCGATATTTTTTCTGCCTTTTTCAATGTCGGACAATGGCCGATATTGGTTACGGCAGGGTAGAGCTTGCCGTCGAACTTTACGGTGGTGACGTATACGCCGTGTGAAGGAATCATCTTCTGCGGGTCGTTGACGGAAAGGTTTGCGGTGGGGATACCCAATTTTTTGCCGAGACCTTGTCCCTTCACCACTTTGCCTTCAAGCATGAAGGTGTGGCCGAGCAGGTTGTTGGCCTCCGCGATTTCTCCTGCAACAATCAGTTTCCGGATGCGTGAAGATGAAATCTTTATTTCTGGAAGCTGTTTGGCAGCAATCACTTCAATGCCGATTTCCTTGCCGTACTCGCGGTAGTTCTCGATGCTTTCACCCCAGCGCGGCCTTCCGAAATGGTGGTCGTAGCCCACGAGGAGGTGCGTGATGCCGAAGGTGCTGTGGAGATAATGGTTCATGAAGTCTTCAGCGGTCAGCCCTGCCATACGCTGGTCGAAGTCAAGGACCTCAATGTGTTCGATATGGCAAAGCGACTTCATCAGACGTGTTTTTTCGTCTGCCGTGGTGAGCAATGGAGGAGGATCCTTTCGCCCGAGCACCCTCTGCGGGTGTTTTGCAAATGTAAGCACAATGGACGTCCCCCCCTCCCCGGTCACTTCGCGCAGTTGCTGAAGGAGGTATTGGTGTCCGCGGTGGACACCGTCAAAGAATCCGATGGTTGCTACTCGTTTCATGTGTATCGTAAATAGTAAGGTTTAGGGAGAATGCCCCTCCCTCCACTCAGATGGTAGGAGGGTTGTCGGTTCGTCGTGTCGTCAGACGAAGGATCCCGTGTTGCTTGCCTTTTGATTTGAAAGTCAGAATTCGCTCGGTACGAGTTTGTAGAGTTTGTCTGATGGCCTCACCTTTTCCGGAACAGGAATGGCCACGCACATTCCCTTTTGTGCCGCCTCCACAGGGCCGCTGTCGGCATGTATGCTTTCAGGTGTGACGTACAGCGCGCCGGTAGTGGGGCCTATGATGAGGAGTTTGTCGCCAGGACGGAACTCTCCGGTTTCGATATAGAATTCGGCAACACCAATCTTTGAAAAGTATTTCTGGCCTTTACCGAGGTATACTTTCTTTTCGGTGGCACTGCTACCGTATTGATTGCTCCATTCTCCGAGACGCTGTCCGAGATAGTAACCATCCCAAAAGCCTCGGTTAAAGACTGTAGAAAGCCTTTGGTTCCAAAGGTCGACCTTTTCGGGCGAGAAGGTCCCTTCGACAACGCTGGCAATGGCCTCCTTGTAGCATTTGACTACGGTATATACATATTCGGCACTGCGGGCACGGCCTTCAATCTTGAATACGGTGACGCCGGCACGCATCATTTTGTCGATGAAACCGATGGTTTTTAAGTCTTTCGGCGACATGATGTATTTGCCGTCAATGTCCAGTTCCATGCCCGTTTCACGGTCGCGTACGGTGTAACCTCTCCGGCAAATCTGCATACATTCGCCACGGTTGGCAGAGCGTCCGGTGTTGTCGAGCGAAAGATAGCACTTGCCGCTCACAGCCATACAGAGGGCACCATGGCAGAACATCTCGATGCGCACGCGCTTTCCGGACGGGCCGCAGATGCTTTCCTCTTCGATGACATCGGCAATTTCTCGGACCTGTTGCAGCTTGAGCTCACGTGCCAGCACCACCACATCGGCATAGTCGGCATAGAACTTCAACGCTTCGGCGTTGGAAATGTTGAGTTGTGTGGAAAGGTGGACCTCTTGCCCGATTTTCTTGCAGTATGCCAGTACGGCCACGTCGGCGGCAATGACGGCACTAATGCCGGCAGCTTTTGCCGCATCGCAGATATCGCGCATCTGTTCCAGGTCTTCACCGTAGATGATGGTGTTGACGGTGAGGTAGGTTTTTACGCCCTGTGCCCTGCAGGTGGCGGCGATTTCGCGAAGGTCGGCCTTGGAAAAACGGCTGGCAGAGTGGGCGCGCATATTTAGACTTTCAATGCCGAAATACACGGAGTCGGCCCCAGCCTTAAGTGCAGCGGCCAGACATTCGCGCGAACCTACGGGAGCCATTACTTCGTAAGGGTGTGCTGTGGGGTGCTCTAATGCCATGGTTTTCCTGAATATCTTTTGTCCTTCCTTTTTTACAGTAAGCCCGCACTGCGGCTGTGGTCTCGTCCCTTTGCTTGGGGGAGGGTGAAGTGCTTTATTGCAAAAAGGTAACGGCAGGCAAGCAAGTGCTGATTAAATGAGACCCCTTTTCAATCCATCTGAAACCGAAAACTCCTTCAGATGTTAACGGACTACAGACAATGGCATCCGTCATGTTGTTTCCAGACTTCGGATGCGTAGGGGGGACAGTTTAATCATCACTGACAACCAGCAGTTACCTCAAAGAATATGTGCGCCTGAGGGGACTCGAACCCCTACGTCGCGAGACACCAGATCCTAAGTCTGGCGCGTCTACCAATTTCGCCACAAGCGCAATTTTGGGTGCAAATTTAGCAATAAGGTACTAAAAACCAAAGAAAACGCTGGATATTTTTTGTTTTTAAGGTGTAATGTCGTATTTTTGCGGCTTGAAATCGCGGTTGCTTTACCCTTTTTCATATTTAGTTTTTCAAGTGTTTTTACAGTATGTCATTACGTTTTCTCCTTGTGCTTCTTCCCCTTTTGCTTTGTGAAGGCTATACAGTCTCCGCTTCGGATGATGTGTATCCTTCCGTATCGCCGGCAATGGTATACATTGATGAGGACGGACAGGAGGTCGAAGATGCTGAAAGTTTTTCGGGAGGTGCTCCGTTTGCGGCACGTTTTGAGGCCCGTCCAGATAATCTGGGACGTTACGAGGCGCTTTATGAATGGCGTTTCCTGGAAGACGGCAGCGACACTCCCTTTCTTACCCGTTTTGAGGAGAACACTGAATACAAATTTCTGAAGAGCGGGACCAGTTATGTCAGTCTGCTGGTTTCGTTCGTCGCGGACGGCGACACCTTGGAGTACGAGATGGAAAATCCCTTCGTCATCAATATTGCCGAAAGCAAATTGGAGGTTCCCAATGCTTTTACTCCAAATGGTGACGGCATCAACGATGTGTTCAAGGTAAAGGAAGGTTTTGAAAGCATTGTCGAATTCCATGCGGCGGTCTTCAGCCGTAGCGGAAAAAAGTTGTATGAGTGGACTGACCCCGCTGACGGTTGGGACGGTACGGTAAATGGAAAAGGAGGGCATGAGGCCCCCGACGGAGCCTATTATCTTGTAATCAAAGCCCGAGGCGCTGACGGTTTGAAATACAATTACAAGAAGACCATCAACCTC
>SFJN01000183.1 GCA_004555055.1 Bacteroidales bacterium
GTTTGCAGGACAGAAATCTACTGTGCGATAGTTCGAAAACTGTCTCATCCGACGCCAAACCGAGTGCCATCAAACTTGTTTGAATGGCCGAGGTGCGAAGGAGGAAGACTTGTCAAGCTAATTTATAGAACATCCCTCAAGAAAACATCCAATCATGAAAGAAATCGTATACCAGACACAAGGAACCTGCAGCCAGCTCATCCGACTCACAGGTCACGAGGGGCGCATCGTCAGCGTAGAGTTCCTCGGAGGCTGTCACGGCAACCTCCAGGGCATCGCCTCACTCGTCAAAGGCATGAAGTACCAGGACGTTATCGACCGCACCGAAGGCATCCGCTGCGGCATGAAACCCACCAGCTGCCCCGACCAGCTCGCCCGCGCACTGCGCCAGCTGCAGGCGGCAGACCACGAAGACTGAACCATGCCACGCCACCCCTTCATCACCACCGCCTTCCTTGCCATCGTCGGTGCCATATGGACCACCGGGGTATGCGGCCAGTCGCTGACCGTCAACCATAACTCCGACACCGGGGAGTACGAAATCCGACTCGAAGTGCAGGACTTCTACCCCTCAACTTGGGGCAGCGGCGTGGCAGGCACCGGAAAGGTCGTCCGCCTCTACTACAAGGGCATTCCCCAGGCGCTCTGACGCCCCCCCGTCCCTACTGTCCATCACTTCCCCCTCCTCTCCTTTCTACACCTTACACACCACCATCACCATGAATATCAGCAACCGCGTCGAGGCCCTCAGAAAATGGATGCAGACCGAGGGCATCGACCTCTTCATCGTTCCCACACTCGACCCTCACAACAGCGAATATGTGCCTGAACACTGGAAATGCCGCCAGTGGCTCACCGGCTTCACCGGCAGTGCAGGCACAGCCCTCGTCACCGACTCCGAGGCCCTGCTCTGGACCGACTCGCGCTATTGGCTCCAGGCCACCGAACAGCTCTCCGGCACCCCATTCTCCCTCATGCGCGAAGGCGAGGACTGCGACCTCACCGCCTGGCTGTCCAAGGCCCTCGAGGCATCGCCCACGCTGCGCATAGGCTTTGCACCGGACATGATGACCCCCGAAGGCTACAGCCAGTGGCTGGCACCCCTCGGTCTGAAACCCTCGCAGACGGTCTGCGACACCGACCCCTTCGAGCTCCTATGGCAGGGACGCCCCGCCCTGTCGATGGCTCCTGCCGAAATCATGCCCGACGAGGTGGCAGGACGCTCCGCCGCCGACAAGCTGCATGCGCTGACGGAATGGCTGGGACAGCACCACAGGGACAGACTCTTCGTCACCGAGCTCTCCGAAATCTGCTGGATGCTCAACCTCCGCGGCAGCGACATCCCCTACAATCCCTTCGTCATCGCCTTCCTCGAGGTCCGCACCGCCGCACCGCACCGCCTCTTCGTCCACCCGTCGAAGATCACTCCCGAAGTGAGGGCTTACCTCAAGGCGTTGCACGTAGACATCCATCCTTACGACGAGGGTCTGCGGCTGCAGCTTGCCGCCCTGAGGCATCCCGTGGCGGAAAGTCCCGTGGCGGCATGGCGTGCGCTGAAGAACCATGCGGAACGCGAGGGCATGCAACGGGCGCATGTACAGGACGGCGTGGCAATGGTACGCTTCATGGCATGGTTGGAACGCAGCATCGCCGATGGGCGTACCGACATCACCGAGATGGAGGCCGACCGACGCCTCACCGCCCTGCGCGCCGAACAGCCCGATTTCCTCGGACTCTCCTTCGAGACCATCGCCGCCTACGGTCCCCACGGTGCCATCGTCCACTACGAGGCGTCGCCCGAGACCGATGTCCGTCTCGAGCCCCGCGGACTCTTCCTTCTCGACAGCGGCGGACAATATGCCTGCGGTACCACCGACATCACACGCACCATCGCCCTCGGCACGCCCACGCCCGAGGAATGCCGTATCTACACCCTCGTCCTCAAGGGCCACCTGCAACTCGCACACGCCGTGTTCCCCGACGGCACCACCGGCCTGCAGCTCGACACCTATGCCCGCGCTGCCATGTGGCGCGAAGGCTACGACTATGGGCACGGCACGGGGCATGGCGTAGGACACCGCCTCGGCGTGCACGAGGGACCGCTGCAGATACGCAAAAACCTGCGGGCATGCACCACACTTCCCTTCCACAGCGGACAGACCGTCACCGACGAACCGGGAATCTACGTCCCCGGAGCCTTCGGCGTACGCATCGAAAACCTCCTCCTTACCGTCGAGGGGAGCGAAACGCCTTTCGGAACGTTCCTGCGATTCGACGACCTCACACTCTGCCCGTACGACCTCAAACCCGTCGTCACCGATATGCTCACGCCACAGGAACGGCAATGGCTCAACGATTACCATTCCCGTGTACGCGAAACACTTATGCCGCTGCTCCACGACGAGGCAGACCGGGAATGGCTCGAAAACGCTACACGACCCGTCTGACGCAGAGGATGGAATGGGGGCGGAGGGGGAGGGGTTGAAAAAGCCGTCCCCTCCCCCCCTCCGAAAGCACAAGCCTAAAGAGGAAACACACAAATTTTTGTATGACAGACAACGACATCACCATCCGGCAGGCACAGCATATGGTGGACGAGTGGATACGCCACTACGGCGTACGCTACTTCTCCGAACTGACAAACATGGCGGTTCTCACCGAGGAGGTGGGGGAACTGGCACGCATCATGGCACGGAAATACGGCGACCAGTCGTTCAAGGCGGGAGAGCCCACCGAACCTGACGACGAGATGGCAGACATCCTGTGGGTGCTGCTGTGCCTTGCCAACCAGACTGGCGTCGACCTTACCGAAGCCCTGCGCCGAAACATCGAGAAGAAGACGCAGCGCGACAAGCACCGGCATCTCGACAATCCCAAACTACAAACATAGCATTGCAAAATGATTATCGTAAACCGAATTCTCTTATCAGCCATTGCATTGATGGCATCATCCGCTGTACCTGCCAGCCCCTGGAGCAACGAGAGCAGAGCCGCGCTTGCTGAACTATGCCGAGTCGTGACAGGGGAAGACAAAGTCAGGGACAAGGTAATCGAAAAACCTGCCTTCAGCAGCGGCGGATCCTCGTTCTGCCCCAAAACGGTGGTAAGGGGTCAGACGGCCACCACCATAGGATTCAGAGTATACACCGGGCAATGGAGTCTGGCAGCAGAGTCCCACCTTTCCAGCCTTGGAAAAAATTATCGGATGACGAAGGCCACGGTTTTCAAGCGTTCCCACGGAAAGGTGGAGAGCAGCGAGGCACTTGACCCCTCGAAACAATACACCTGGGAGCACGATTCTGTGAGCTTGGAGTTCGAGCCTCTCGATGCGAAGGCAAGGATGTGCGACTTTATAGAATATGAAGGTTCCAATTTCAATGTGGAGGGCATCCGTTTAGACGGTAAGCACTATCCGTTTGCCCTTGGCAAACCCAAGCCTTACCCCTACGCTAAGGACGAGCCACTATGCGCCATTACGCCCCAATACGGAAAGGCCAGATACACCTGCTATATGTATAGGCACGACGGTACGGAAAACCGGGAAAAAATGGTCATGTTTGGATTGAACAATCAATTTTCGAAAGACAGGTTTCTCAGCTTCACGGAAAACGGTTATGATATTGAAGCCAGCTGTACCTATACCGCCGCACTGGCAGCACCCTACCCGTTCCAGCAGTTCGGCGTGATGATGATTCCGGGGTATGAGACAACCATCAAAGTGGACGAAACGGCGAGTGTGGCTTCAAATGCGCAAACATACAAGAAGCCTATCCCCACCTACAGCATCATCCAGTTCGAGGGGCCGCTGGCCGATCTCCAGCAGGTGAACTACGACGAGCGATGGATTTACTACCACTTCAACAAGGTATCGGCCGATTCCCTTTGGGATGTTTTGCAGGACAAGGTACAGGAAATAGAAAAGAACAAGGCATATTCGCGCAGGCAGAAGGATTTCGGACGACTGAAGGCAGAACAAACCTATCTGAGACGTTATCTTGAATGTGTAGAAGAAGGTTCTGCCAATTTGGAGGACAGCCATGCCGCCGAACTGATATTCCTGAAGGACGGACGCTCGTTCTATATATTGGGCAACGACAAATACCTGGGCTATGCCCATGCCAACCACATCGACGGTGTGGTAACGGAATGGATGGAAGGCTTTGCACAAGCCATGAATCTCGCCAAGCGCATACGCGGTATGGAAACCGTACCGGAAACGGCCTTCGACACGATTCCCGCAATTTACAGAAAGGAGCTGCGGGCCATGAACGACTCGACTCGCCTTGCCATAGAACGGCTTCGCAATGCGGCTGCTGAGGTAACGGTGATGGACACTCCCGACTGCACGGGCGAGGAATTCATCGAAAAGGTGGTACGGGAGAATCCCGGAGTTGTGCTGTTCTTCGACCTGTGGGCTACATGGTGCGGCCCCTGCATGAACGGCATCAAGGCCATGGAACCTCTGAAATCCCAATGGGCAGGCCGCCCCATTCGATTCGTCTATGTCACCAACGAAAGCAGTCCTACCAACCAGTGGACCAAGCAGATAGCCTCCATGCCAGGCATTCACTACCGTCTGCCGGACAAGATATGGAATGCCATTCCAAATCTCAACGGCATTCCACAGTATTACATCTACGACACCCAGGGCAACCTCTTCTACGAACAAACAGGTTTCGGTGGAATAGACCCTCTGAAGGAAAAGATTGAGGAGGCCCTCTCCTTACAAAATCCTTAAAAAACATCGGACTTCTTTGAGGCAAACATCCGTACTTTCGATGCAAAACATCCGTACTTTTGCCCAAAGAAGTCCGATGTTTTTAAGGGGTGTTTTAT
>SFJN01000184.1 GCA_004555055.1 Bacteroidales bacterium
GGGCTTCTTTTACCATCTTTCTTGATATAGTCAGGATGTTCCTCAACCTCTATGCTCTCGCTTATAACCTTATCAAGGTTGTTTAATACCGCAAGGTGCACTCCACGTGGGGCTTCTCCTTCAAGGCTCTTTTTTACTTGTTTTTCATTGATGCTTTCCTCGATACTTTTTTTACTAATAATGTAATCAAATTTAGCACCGAAATTGTTATAATGCTGTGGGATAGAAACTCGTTTCTCTTTTCCTTTTTCGTCTTTCTCTATGCGAGTAAATTTTTTTATCGCATCATGTACAGCCTTCCCAACAGCTTCAAACCAATTGCCTTCATAATCATGTCTTGGAACATCAACCACTTTCACCTGTGCCTTATTTAGTCCAGGCATGACAGTTCCCTTGTTGGCCACAGCACGCTTCTGACGCTCTTGGAACGTTTCAGAACTGTCTCCCATCATATACTTCAAATCCTCCTTCTTAGGCTTGTACCCACCTTCTTCAAGACGGCGCTGCACATCCTCGAGCATGCCGAGAGCACGCTCGAATCTTGCACGGTTTCCTTCCGTCATGGGGACTTTTGCAAGCACGTCGCGGTAGTTCGTGATGGACTGCTCAACTTCGCGTGCGTATTCGCGCATATGAAATGCTCTCGGGACAGTCTTTTCATTTTTATTGTGCCATACGTCGAAGTCTTTGATGTTAGACTTCGCAATCGTTTCATCCGTATATCTTTGACCTTGAAAACCGTCAAGTGTCCAATAGCATGATGCTACAGGTCCCCAATGGTCCGACATGCGGTAGATGTCGCCGGTCTCATGGTCAACCAGGTACTCGCTGCTGCTCTGTGGACTCTTTGTGTGCTCATACTTACCGGAGTTCTTCATCTCCTCCCATGTTCCATTGACGTCTTCAGTGGGTACGGTCTTGAAGTCCGTGCGCGTACTGAGGAAGTAGTCCTCGGTGGTAGGAGTCGGGAACACCGTGCGGTATTTCTCCGTAGGGAAAAGAAAGAAATCCATCAGATAATTCTTCGCAGGATTGATACCTGATTTTATGACCCACAATGAGTAATCCAACTCATCGCCTGAAGATTTGTAGTCAAGCCTTCCCCTTGGTGGCATTTTCCAGTTTGGCTTCACCTCTCCAGGTTTCTTCATGTTCAGCATGTCCCTCAGCACGCTGTCGGCCACATCTTCGGCACTGGTATATCTGAGTCCGAGCATACGTGCAACGCTGCGCCAAAACATGTTCAGCGCACTCCTGACGTTCCGTATTGCCCTCACGGCAGCGGCCCTCTCGGTAATGCCGGAATTCGATTTCAGTACGGCATCCGTCTCCTGGCGAAGACGCTCAGCACCCCTGCGTCCGCTGTACTGCGCCAGCACCTCGTCCGCAATTGCGTCGTATGTCTTCAGTTCCGGATACGTCCGTACAACATCATCCCACACCGCAGTGCCCTTCATCAGCTCCACGATGTTCTTCCACTCCTTCGGGTTCTGCTCGCGAATGGCAGTGGACCACAGGTGCGAATACTCGTGGATGGGAGTCTCGGCATTCACCATCCGCGGGTCGATATACACCTTTCCGTTTAGCGTGAAGCCGTAGGCGTCTCCGTTGGACGTGCGGAAGAAACGGGGTTCTTCTTCTGTTAATCCTCCTTGTCCTCTTCGTCCTCTTCGTCCTCCTCGTTGCCCCAGGTCCTGTCTGTTCTTTTCAGATACTCTCCTATCCAGTCCATCACCTCTATTGGATTCAGATCGTCTTCCAGAATAGAGTTGCGAAGATTCAGCATTTCCTCCTCGTCGTCCTGAAGTAGCAACATCAGACCTATTACTTCTTTTTCCTCCAATCCTGCTGCCTTGAGCAAGTGGACCATTTCCTTTTCCAGTGCTGTTAACTCTGAACTCATTTTCTAATTTGTTTATTTTGTCTTGATTTCCTTCGATAGGAATTTTTGTTTCAATTGTAAAATTCCTGTTGGAGTCTATTCCTGTGCAAATATAGAAATTATCCGCAGTATATATCTGTTGCGCCGCTCCTTTATTTGAGTTTGGAGTAATTTGGCTTGCGATAATTGCATACTCATACTTGGATACTCTGATTCCTGTTTTCCGCTTTTTCTTCTTTTTCTGTGTGCGCACATTCGCCTCATCCAGCACACGCTGTCCTTCCTCGACGTCCGTAACGACTTCGATTCCGGCACGTGTGAGCACATTGTTCAGCTCGTCACGCAGGGCGCGCTCAGCCTCTGTGGCCTCTGAAGCGGAAGATCCGGTCTTCTGCTGGCGAAGGCTTGCACGCTTTCCGCCAGAAGACAATGCGTTGCCACTCCTGTCGTACACATCGACAAGAGGAACGTTACCGTGAATCCTTTTCTTCCTGGCAGCGGCAATCATCTTCTCCGGATTCACAGGCATGCGCTGGTTGCCGTAGGACACATCGCTGGCCATCTTGCCGCTTCGGATGTCTTCCACAACGGTGCGCACAGCGTCCGCATAGCCCTGGGCATCCACGTTCCACCAGCCGTTGTAGTATCCGCCGCGGTTCACGAAACGCCTCCAGCTTTCACTTGCGGCATCCATGTCGAATACCGGCTTGAGGTCTGCTGACTCTTCCACGCTGAGCCTCGTCTCGTTGACTAGTTTCATGTAGTTCGGGTTGTCGAGCCACTTCGAGAAGCGTGGAGTCACGCCATGCTTTTCGCAGGCAGCAAGGAATGCCGCCTTGTCGTTCTTGTGCTCCACAGGACTGATGTACATCTTCTTCGAACTTCCTACCACGCTGTCAGCCTGATCCTTGCTGTAGTTGCTCCAGCCGTAGAAGTCGGCAATGTCCTGACCCGTCCGCACAATGTGGAACGGTATCACCACGTCTATCCAGTCCTGCGCAAGGGCCCATTCTACGGCAGCATCGTTCGTGGCGACGAACACGGCACCCACGTTCCGGTACTGACCGCGCAGACGCTTCACCTCTTCCCAGTCGGCACCCTGGCGGGTGTCCATCTGCATGTTACCATCGCTGTCAATACGGCCGTAGCACGAGCAGTTGATGTTCATGCCCGTCGGGGCGAACACCTTCACGAAGTCAAGTTCCTTCGTGTATCCAAGGCCGCGCAGACCGCGGAGTGCAGCGTCCCTCACCATCTGCATGTTCTCAAGGAGGAAGGCAGGGGTGTATTCGCTGAACGAATAGAAGCGGAGGCCATACTCACCGGTAAGTTTCTTTATCCATGCAGGAGAGAGTTTCAGAAGTTCGCCCACATACGATATGTAGTCCACGTCCTTCTTCGCCCACGATGCGCTCTGCGCATACTTCTCGGCATCCTTCACCTGCCGCGCCATCGATGCGTCAAGGCCTTCAAGCACGGCACTGCGCACGTCTGCCGTTGAAATGTCGGCAGCGGTGATGGTTTCAGCACCGTCAATCTCGTTGCGTATCCACATGTCGAAACGCTCCTGCTGCTGCTTCGTGTCCTTCCGCTTGTCAAGGAATTCGGCGTACAGTTCCGGCAATGCCGTGTGCGGTGCAGTCTTTCCGATGGCACGCTTACTGGCATCCATCTCCCTGAACTTTCCGAGCACACCGTCCCTCTGCTGCATGTAGCGCAGCAGGAACTCGTCGTATGCCTTGCGGTCGAGCGAGACGTAGCAGTAGAGGCACTGCGGGTCGGACGATATGTCGTACACCATCTGGCTCGCCAGGAAACTCTCCTTCTGTGTCAGAGGTCGTCCAAGGGCACGCTTCACGTCGTCGGTGAATTCGTTGTAGGCAAGCGTGCGGATGCACTTCAGCGTGTTCTCCATCGTCTTGCCGTACGAACCGTTCGAGAAGATGGTGCTGGCGGCACCCTTCCTGCCGTAACACTCCTCCGGGAGCATGCGCTTTCCAAGGGCGGTGGCTTCGTAGTATGGAAGCATCATGTCGTACATCGCATCCATCGCCTTCTGGGCGGCATCAAACACCTTCTTCGTGATGCCGGTCTTCTTACCGGAATGGTATTCCGCAGACATCCTGTCAACATCATGTTTCCGGAGCAGGCTCGCCCTGAGTTCGCCTTCCTTCGTAGGAACTTCGCCTTCAGTCTCCGTACGCCGGATGGCGTTGTTGTAGGCCGCAGAAACAGTGAGGCGGACATGCATCAGACGTGCGTCGGCCATGCCGATGGCGGCAAGGATGCGGTCTATCACGTTTCTGATGGCGGCAAGTACACGGTGGTTGGCATCCCAGCATACGCGCTCCAGCAGGCGGTCGTTGTCGAGCATCTCGCCCATGAAGTCGCACACCGCCTCCTCCTCGTAGTAACTTCTTTGCTTGTCGTACCCGGCATCACGGTAACGCTTCTCGGCATCGTCCACGCGGCGTTCGAACTCCTCTTCACCGAGAACCTCCTTCGCCAGCGCAAGGATGAACTTGTAGTCCTCCGCGTTCTCCGCAATCCTGTGCATGCTCTCGTGGCCGAACACTGCGGCAAGCGGATTCTCTGCGTCAAGGGCGATGTGTATGGTCTTCGTCTTCGGGTCAAAGAGTCCGTTCTGTTCCATCGTCTCGTGCCACTCTATCCTGTACCCGAGCTTCTCGGCAATGCGCTCCATCATGCTCCGCATCTTCGCCGAAACATCCACGGGCACATCCTGATTCGCATTATCTTCCTCTCTGCCGTTCCTTAGCAACGTCTTCTTGCCATCAGAAGAACTTTTCTTGCCACTTCCTTGCGCATTTACAAATAAATCAGTACCTTTGCCAGCGGAAACGGAAGTAGCCGACCCAGCGAGGCTTTTATTGGTAGCGACAGGGCTCTCACTATCAGCTGACGTTTCATCATAAGC
>SFJN01000185.1 GCA_004555055.1 Bacteroidales bacterium
CAGTATGATACAGGATTCTTAGCCGCCCACCAGGATGAGCTGCTGGGCTGGGATAAGGAGGACTAAATGCAACCACTATTTCGTTCCCGCCGGGACCGGCTGGACCGGCTGCGCCGTCAGCGGGAGCAGGCCGTGGAGGCCGCCGCCAAGCGCTCCGACCTTCCCTCCGGCGGCTCTCAGACCTGTCCGGGCTGCGGCCGGGAGTGCCAGAACCAGGAGCTGGTGAAGACGGAGTATGTCTGCCCCCACTGCGGGTATCACCTGCCTATCGGGGCCTACCTGCGTCTCTCTCTGCTGCTGGATCCCTTCACCTTCCAGGAGCTGTGGCCCGAGCTCACCGCACCCAACGCCCTGGAGTTCCCCGGCTATGAAGGCAAGCTCACCGCCCAGCGGGAAAAGACCGCTCTGAGCGATGCGGCGGTGGCCGCTGTTGGAAAGCTGGACGGCCGCCAGGCGGTGTTCGCCGTTCTGGACAGCCGCTTCTTCATGGGCAGCATGGGCGTGGCCGTGGGCGAGAAGATCACCCGGGCCGTGGAATATGCCCAGAAGCACAAGCTGCCTCTCATCATCTTTTCCGCCAGCGGCGGCGCCCGGATGCAGGAGGGAATCCTCTCCCTTATGCAGATGGCCAAGACCAGCGCTGCCATTGAGCGCTTCTCTCAGGCCGGTGGACTGTACATCTCAGTGTTCACCCACCCCACCACCGGCGGCGTCACTGCCAGCTTTGCCTCTCTGGGCGATATCACTCTGGCTGAGCCTGGGGCACTCATCGGCTTTGCCGGTCCCCGGGTTATCCAGCAGACCATCGGCCAGGAGCTGCCCGAGGGCTTCCAGCGCGCCGAGTATCTGGAGGAGCACGGCTTTGTGGACCAGATCGTCCCCCGCCGTGAGATGCGCCAGACCCTCTCCCAGCTGTTGGCCCTGCATCGAAAGGGGGTTCTCCACCGATGAGCAACTTAACTGCCGCCCAGCGGGTGAAGATCGCCCGTATGCCGGGCCGTCCCGGCACCATGGACTTTGTCCACAACCTGTTTACCGACGTGTTTGTCTGTCAGGGAGACCGGCTGTGCCGGGAAGATCCCAGCATCTTCGGAGCCATCGCCCGCTTTCACGGAAAGCCGGTCACCGTCATCGGCCACCGGAAGGGACGCAACTTTGAGGAAAACATGAAATGCAACTTCGGTATGCCCTCCCCCGAGGGTTACCGCAAGGCCCAGCGGCTGATGCGCCAGGCCGAGAAATTCGGCCGCCCCATCATCACCTTCGTAGACACCCCGGGCGCTTACCCCGGTCTGGAGGCGGAGGAGCGGGGCCAGGGTGAGGCCATCGCCTCCTCTCTGGCTCTCATGAGCTCCCTCACCGTCCCGGTGGTCACCGTGGTCATCGGCGAGGGAGGCAGCGGCGGCGCTCTGGCGCTGGCCGTGGGCAACCGGATCGTTATGCTGGAGAACGCCATCTACTCGGTACTCTCCCCGGAGGGCTTCGCCTCCATTCTGTGGAAGGACGCCTCCCGGGCCGATGAGGCCGCAGGCGTGATGAAGCTCACCGCCGACGATCTGCTGCATCTGGGCGTGGTGGACCAGGTGATCCCCGAGCCTGAGGGAGGCGCCCATGTGGATCCCCGTCCGGTGTACACCGCTGTGGACAAGGCCATTACCCGCCACCTCAGCCAGCTGAGTCGGGAGAAAGACCTGGCCGCCCACCGCTATCAAAAGTTCCGCGCCATGGGCGCGGTCCGGGAGGAGAAAGAAACATGAACGGACTGCACATCCTTGGCACCGGCCGGGCGGTTCCGGACCAAATCATAACCAATGACGACCTGGCCCGCCGGGTAGACACCAACGACGAGTGGATAACTACCCGCGTGGGCATTAAGGAACGTCGCATTTTGAAGGGCGAAGAACAAGGCAGCTCGGTGATGGGTACAAAGGCAATCAACAAACTTCTTGCCGAAACAGGAGTAAAGCCGGAAGAAATCGACTTGCTCATCTGCGCCACCACCAACCCCGACTATCGTTTCCCGTCGACAGCTTCGATAATGATAGGTCAATGCGGCTTGGTAAACTGCTATGGTTTTGATGTTCAGGCAGCATGCGCCGGCTTCATCGTCACTTTGCAGCAGGCAGCAGCCTATGTGCGCAGCGGAATGTATAAAAAGGTTATCGTGTGTGCAGCCGAACAAATGTCGAGCATGACCAACTATCAAGACCGCACCACATGTCCACTCTTCGGCGATGCTGCAGCAGCAGTGCTCGTTGAGCCAACCGAAGAAGAAGGCATAGGCGTAATCGACGGCGTGTTCCACGTAGAGGCCGATCACGAACACTTGGTGATGAAAGCAGGTGGCTCGGTTCGCCCGGCTTCGCACGAAACAGTTGATGCACAAGAGCATTTCGTATATCAAGAAGGTAGAGCAGTATATAAAAACGCTGTTACCGATATGTTGACTTCGAGCCAAGACATACTTCGTCGCAACAACCTTGCCATAGAAGATGTTAAGTACTTCATTCCTCACCAAGCCAACCTTCGCATCATCGAAGCAGTGGGCGGCCGTCTCGGCGTGAAGGACGAACAAGTGCTCGTGAACATACAATATCGCGGCAACACCAGCGGTGCTTCGATACCTTTGTGTATGGACGAAAACAAGGATAAGTTCAAGAAGGGCGACAAGATATTGCTTACAGCATTCGGCGCCGGCTTCACTTGGGGCGCTATGTACATAGTTTGGGGTTATTAATCCCTTTCCCTAAGGCAAAAACTTATAGCTTAAAAAGATAAAAAAATGCATCAACTCTATGCGACCGCTCGGTCACATAAAGTAATGATGCGTTTTTTTGTGTTTATTTCGCCGAGCACATCACCAAAGTGCCCCGCGACTAACCACTCCTCGACTATAAGATAAAAAAACAACAAACCAACGCGTAATACTCTCTCACCACAGCGATTTTTATTATCATCAAAATATTTTTTATGGCACATAAAGCAGGATTTGTAAACATAGTAGGCAACCCCAATGTGGGCAAATCGACCTTGATGAATCTTCTCGTGGGCGAACGGATGTCGATAATCACATCCAAGGCACAGACCACACGCCACCGCATCACCGGCATAGTCAACGCCGACGACTATCAGATAGTGTTCGGCGACACCCCCGGCGTGCTCGACCCCAAATACAAACTCCAGAAGAGCATGCTCGATTTCTCGCTCGAGGCGCTTATCGATGCCGACATCCTCATCTATGTGACCGACGTGGTAGAATCGCCCACCAAAAATCAGTCGTTTCTCGACAAGGTGGCTAAGGAGAAGATACCCGTGATACTTGTGATAAATAAAATCGACTTGCTCAAAGGTCAGACCGACCTCCTTGAGATTATCGACCGATGGAAGAGCATTCTGCCACAAGCCGAAGTATATCCCACCTCGGCTAAAGAAAACTTCAATGTAGACAACCTGATGAAGCGCGTGATAGAATTGCTCCCCGACTCGCCTCCTTACTTCGGCAAAGACGCTCTCACCGACAAGCCGGCACGATTTTTCGTGACCGAAATAGTGCGCGAAAAAATCCTCCTCAACTACGACAAGGAGGTGCCCTATGCCACACAGGTGATAGTGGAAAAATTCGATGAAAAGGACGATTCGATACACATAATGGTGGTAATCTATGTGGAGCGCGACAGTCAGAAAGGCATCATCATAGGTCAAGGCGGCAAAAAGCTCAAGCGCCTGGGCATAGATGCCCGTAAGGACATCGAGACATTCTTCGGCAAGCATGTGTTCCTCGAAATGTTTGTGAAAGTGGAACACGACTGGAGAAATCGCGAAAACAAGCTCCGCGAATTTGGCTACATCGAGTGAAAGCCGCAGGTGCACATAGCTGCACTGCCACACCCCGATGTGGATACTGAATTATTAACCCTCCCCAAAAAACAGAAAGGAAACCAACACAGATGGGAAAATTAGTAGCCATCGTAGGACGCCCCAATGTGGGCAAATCGACCCTCTTTAACCGACTCACCGAGACCCGCGCAGCCATCGTAAACGACACCTCGGGCACCACCCGCGACCGCCAATATGGCAAGGTGCTGTGGAATGGCGAGGAATTTTCAATCGTCGACACCGGCGGTTGGGTAGTTAACAGCGACGATATCTTCGAAGAAGAAATCAATAAGCAAGTGTCGCTCGCCATCGAAGAAGCCGATGTGATTTTGTTTATGGTCGACATCAAAAACGGAGTAACCGACCTCGACGACCATGTGGCAGAGATATTGCGCCGCTGCAAGAAGCCGGTGCTCTTGGTCACCAACAAAGCCGACAGCAATGAGGCGGCACTCTACGGCGCAGCCGAATTTTATTCACTGGGGCTCGGCGACCCCTATTCGGTGTCGGCAATCAATGGTTCGGGCACGGGCGACCTGCTCGACGAAATATTGCGTCTGATGCCCGAAGACAGCACCCAAGAAGAGGAAATCGACAACATACCCCGTTTTGCCATCGTGGGACGCCCCAATGCCGGCAAGTCGTCGATAATCAATGCCTTTATAGGCGAAGAGCGCAACATAGTGACCGACATAGCAGGCACCACTCGCGACAGCATCTACACACGCTACAATAAGTTTGGCTTCGACTTCTACTTGGTCGACACTGCGGGCATTCGCAAGAAAGCCAAGGTGAACGAAGACATAGAATACTACTCGGTGATACGCAGCATACGCGCCATCGAAAACAGCGATGTGTGCGTGCTGATGATAGATGCCACTCGCGGCATCGAGTCGCAAGATGCCAACAT
>SFJN01000017.1 GCA_004555055.1 Bacteroidales bacterium
AGCATACGTTTTGCTCAATGAAGATAACCTCCTTGATGACGAGTATATCTTCTATGGCTATTATAAAATCTTTTCACGTATTTTCGCCGAAGATGAACATTAAGCATGTATTCCCATTTTACCCGCAATTTGATTTCATTATTTAAGGTTCCTCGCATTCTACACGCTCTTTCTCCCTCCTGTCCTCTCCAAGTGCGGCAGGAATTCATAAAGCAGCATAAAGAAGACATGCTCACGACGTCTATTCATTGAATAGCGGAACGAATTGGAAAAGCATTTACAACAAACCGTACACGCTTGTTTACGCTCCGTACCGCCCTCACAAAACGCACGTAGGCCATGCGCCGTGCAACAGGAAAAGTCGGAATAACCACAGTGCTGCAACAACGGGAAAGCGCGGAAACGGGCAGAAACAGCAACTGCAGTTGCATTTTTAGCAAGAAAGCACGCCAAAAATTTGGCAGTTTCTAAAATACTCTCTAAATTGCACCCCGATTTTGGTGACAAAAAACAACAACTTGGCACACTTCGGGGCGTACTTTTTTCGTAAAACGCCCGTCTTTTTGGCTGTTTTGAATCCGTCGACCTCCGGGCTTCCTCCTGCTTCGGGAATCCAAAACTCGTCAAGAATCAGCAGTCAAAGCCTATCCGCCTTGTTCCTTAATCATCACTTGTGCATCATCGCCTCCATGAAAAACACTGCTGATGATGCTTCCGATGCAAAATAATACCAACACCTATACTCACCATGAAAGTCTACAATTCACACGACATCAAGAACATTGCCCTTCTTGGCAACGACGGTTCCGGTAAGACCACCCTCACCGAAACCCTTCTGTTCCATGCCGGTGCCATCAAGCGCCGCGGCCGCATCACCATGAAGAACACGGTATCCGACTACTTCCCCGTAGAGCAGGAATACGGCTACAGCGTCTTCTCCACCGCATTCCACGTGGAATGGAAGGGCAAGAAACTCAATATCATCGACTGTCCGGGTTCCGACGACTTTGTCGGCTCCGCCATCACTGCCCTCAACGTCACCGACACCGCCGTACTGCTTCTCAACGGTAACTTCGGTCCCGAAGTCGGCACCCAGAACCATTTCCGCTATACCGAAAAACTCGGCAAGCCCGTCATCTTCCTCGTCAACCAGCTCGACTCCGAGAACTGCGACTACGACCAGGTGCTCGACGACCTCCAGACCATCTACGGTTCCAAGGTGGTACCCGTACAGTATCCCGTGACAACCGGTCCCGACTTCAACAGCATCATCGACGTCATCCTCATGAAGAAACTCACATGGGGTCCCGACGGAGGTGACTACACCATGGAGGACATCCCTGCCGATGAGTACGACAAGGCCGAAGAGATGCACAAGGCGCTCGTGGAGGCTGCCGCCGAAAACGACGAGAACCTCATGGAGAAGTTCTTCGAAACCGAACACCTCACCGAAGACGAGATGCGCGAAGGCATCCGCAAGGGTATGGTCACCCGCAGCATCTTCCCCGTATTCTGCGTCTGCGCCGGCAAGGACATGGGCGTAGGCCGTCTGATGGAGTTCCTCGGCAACGTGGTACCCTTCGTCGACGAAATGCCCAAGGTTCACAACACCCGTGGCGTAGAGGTGGCTCCCGTTGAGGACGCACCCACCAGCGTTTATTTCTTCAAGACCGGCATCGAGCCCCACATCGGCGAAGTGCAGTACTTCAAGGTGATGAGCGGTGTGCTCCGCGAAGGCGACGAACTCACCAATGCCGACCGCGGTTCCAAGGAACGCATGGCTCAGATCTTCGTATGCAGCGGCGCACAGCGTGAAAAGGTTAGCCAGCTTTCTGCCGGCGACATCGGCTGCACCGTAAAGCTCAAGGACGTACGCACTGGAAACACCCTCAATGCCAAGGACTGCGACCACCGCTTCAACTTTATCAAATACCCCAACTCGAAGTATACCCGCGCCATCCGCGCCGTCAACGAGGGCGAAACCGAAAAGATGATGGCAGCGCTCACACGCATGCGCCAGGAAGACCCCACATGGGTGGTTGAACAGTCGAAGGAACTGCGTCAGATCCTCGTTCACGGACAGGGTGAATTCCATCTCCGCACCCTCAAATG
Source organism: Bacteroidales bacterium (assembly GCA_004555055.1). Taxonomy (GTDB): domain Bacteria; phylum Bacteroidota; class Bacteroidia; order Bacteroidales; family Bacteroidaceae; genus Alloprevotella. Next base: position 2,113 of record SFJN01000017.1, read on the forward strand.
GCGTCTCGAGAATATCGACAAGATTCAGGTGGAATTCTACGAACAGCGCATCCCTTACCGCGAGACCATCACACGTGCCGCACGTGCCGACTACCGCCACAAGAAGCAGTCGGGAGGCGCCGGACAGTTCGGTGAAGTGCACCTCATCGTCGAGCCCTACTACGACGGCATGCCCGATCCCACCGTCTTCAAGTTCGGCAACCAGGAAATCCGTGTCAACATCAAGGGTAAGGAAGAGGTCGACCTCGAATGGGGCGGCAAGCTCGTCTTCATCAACAGCGTGGTCGGCGGTGCCATCGACGCCCGCTTCATGCCTGCCATCCTCAAGGGTGTCATGAGCCGCATGGAGCAGGGACCCCTCACCGGCAGCTACGCCCGCGACGTACGCGTCATCGTCTACGACGGAAAGATGCACCCCGTTGACTCCAACGAACTCTCCTTCATGCTCGCCGGACGCAACGCCTTCAGCCAGGCCTTCCGCGATGCCGCTCCCAAGATTCTCGAACCCATCTACGATGTGGAGGTCTTCGTTCCCAGCGACAAGATGGGCGACGTGATGAGCGACCTGCAGGGACGCCGCGGCATGATCATCGGCATGCAGTCTGAAAACGGATATGAAAAGCTCACCGCCAAGGTGCCCCTCAAGGAAATGAGCACCTACTCCACCGCACTGAGCAGCCTCACCGGCGGACGCGCAAGCTTCATCATGAAGTTCGCAAGCTTCGAACTCGTTCCCGGCGAAATCCAGCAGAAACTTGTGGCTGAACTTGCCGTCAAGGATGAAGAATAACATCATCTCCCTTCTGGCCGCAGCCCTTCTGGGTTGCGGCCTTTTCACGCTCCTCACAGCCTGCAAGGACGAAGCCCGGCAACTCGAGGCAGCCATCGAAGCCATCAACCGCCAGTTCCCGCAGGAAATCGCCGAAGGCACCACCATCGACGGCTTCTTCAACGGCGAAGCCGACGGAAAACCCACCGTCGACATACGGGTCACCATGGACGAAAATGCGGCAAAGTCTGCCATCGACGCTGAGCGCATGGCCCGGATGAAGGACGACCTCGTCAACTCCTTCACCATCGCCGCACGTCAGGACGAGAACCTCCGCTCCATGTTCTCGCTCATCGCCGCCAACGGCCGCACCCTCACCCTCACCCTGCTGCAGAAACCTTCGGGCAAACGCCAGCGTGTGGAGGTCAGCCCTGCCGAGCTGCAGGACATCGTGGGCAGCAAGGACATTCCCCTCGCCGAGCTCCAGCGCCGCGAACTCGAACGCTATGTCGACTCGCAGCAGGCTCTCCTGCCCATGGTGCAGGGACCCCTCACCTGCGTCACCATCGAGCACCGCAAGACGCAGGGCGACAACGCCGTGGTGTGGACCTACGATGTAGATGAAGCCACCATCAACATCGACCTCCTCAACTCCAACCTCCCCACCGTCAAGCGCGAAATCCTCGGCACCATGTCCCAACCCGATGGCATGAGCATGCTACGCACCTTCGTGGCCAACGGCTGCGCACTGCGCTATGTCTACAACGGCACCTCGACCGGAAAGCGTTGCGAAGTGTACATCACCACCGACGACCTCCGGCAGGCCCTACGCAACGCCGGCAGCACCGAACTCACCAAATAGCCGCAACAGGCCGAAAACGTCACAACGGCCCCAGACGAAGAATGCCCTTCAAACTCACGGAGAGCACCTTCGCCTGGGGCCGTTTCCATGCCCTTTTCCGGCATCCCGCAACCAGCCTTTTCACGCCATCTCCACGGCGGCACAGCACTGTTTCCTTTCACAGAATGCACATCACACCAACGTTTCTTCGGCATTTTATAGGCAAAGAACGGCGCTTTCCATGCGTAAACCTACGGGGAAAACCGGAGATTCACGCATTTTTTTACATTCGTTCGCAAGAAAACACGGAGAAAGTACGTATATTTGCAGCGTATAAAGGCGTGTCCGGCCGTATTTTACGGCACGTTACGGCACGCCATTCCACGTGAAAACCTATAAATCCATCGCGATATGAAAATCCTTCTTACCGGCGGCGCCGGCTTCATCGGCAGCCACACCCTCATCGAACTCACCGAAGCAGGCCACGAAGCCGTGGTGGTCGACAACCTCGACAACTCCAGCCCCATCGCCCTCAAGCGCGTTGCCAAAATCATCGGCAAGGAAGTACCCTTCTATAAGGTCGACATCCGCGACCGCGAAGGCCTCCAGCGCGTGTTCGACGAGCACCACTTCGATGCCTGCATCCACTTCGCAGGCCTCAAGGCCGTGGGCGAAAGCTGCGCCAAGCCTTTGGAATACTACGAAAACAACATGAACGGCACCTTCGTCCTGCTTGACGTCATGCGCAAGAACGGCTGCAAGAACATCATCTTCTCCAGCTCTGCCACCGTCTACGGCGACCCTGCCATCATCCCCATCACCGAGGAGTGCCCCAAGGGACACTGCACCAACCCCTACGGCCAGACCAAGTCGATGCTCGAAGAGGTGCTCATGGACGTGCAGAAGGCCGACCAGGAATGGAACGTCGTGCTCCTCCGCTACTTCAACCCCATCGGTGCACACAAGAGCGGCACCATCGGCGAAAACCCCAACGGCATCCCCAACAACCTCATGCCTTACATCACCCAGGTGGCCGTAGGCAAGCGTCAGGAACTCGGTGTCTTCGGCAACGACTATGACACCCACGACGGCACCGGCGTACGCGACTACATCCACGTTGTCGACCTCGCACGTGCTCACGTTGCCGCACTCCAGGCCATCGAGCGCAAGCAGGGCATTGCCATCTACAACATCGGTACAGGCCACGGCTACAGCGTGCTCGATGTGGTGAACGCCTTCATCAAGGCCAACGGTGTGGACGTTCCCTACGCCATCAAGCCGCGCCGCCCGGGCGACATCGCCACCTGCTACTGCAACCCCGCAAAGGCCAAGAAGGAACTCGGCTGGGAGGCTCAGTACGGCATCGAGGACATGTGCCGCGACAGCTGGAACTGGCAGAAGAACAACCCCAACGGTTTCGAAGAATAACACGCACACCGGGGAGGGGCGGTGTCCCATGGCATTGTCCCCCCCCTCCGGCCGTGCTTACCAATACACTGGCGGGAAACGCTCCCGACAGCATTTACCACAGATGTCGTACGGTGGCAAGACCATGAAACCCACCACAAACCCCAAGCACATTTGCATCCATACTATCTGATAGAGGAGAGGCTGCTTCGCCGCAACCTCTCCCTTATTCGTAAAATATCCGAGGCCGCCGGCGTGGAATTCATCCTCGCCTTCAAGGCCTACGCCCTGTGGCGCACATTCCCCATCTTCCGCGAATACATCAGCCACACCACCGCCAGTTCGCCCTGGGAGGCACGCCTTGCCCTTGAGGAATTCGGCTCGCGCGCACACACCTATTCCCCCGCCTACGAGGAAGAAACCTTCGGCGACATCCTCCGTTGCTCCAGCCACATCAGCTTCAACAGCCTGACACAGTACGCCCACTTCGCAGGCAACGTGGAGGAATGGAACAAGACTCATGGCAACGACAGTTCCAGGGTGAGTTGCGGACTGCGCATCAACCCCGAGGCTTCGCCCATCGAAACCGAAATCTACAATCCCTGCGCACCGGGAAGCCGCTTCGGCGTGCTGGCCGCTGACCTGCCCGAAACCCTCCCAAAAGGCATAGAAGGACTGCACTGCCACTGCCACTGCGAAAGCAGTTGCGACGACCTGCGCCACTCCCTGCAACGCATCGAGGAGCGCTTCGGGCACTGGCTTCAGCAGGTCAGATGGATCAATCTCGGCGGCGGACATCTTGTCACCCGCAAGGACTACGATACCGAGGGACTCATCACCCTGCTCCGCGACTTCCGCAGAAGGCATCCCCACCTCAAGGTCATCCTCGAACCCGGCAGCGCCTTCGGATGGCAGACGGGCCCCCTCGTCAGTCAGGTGGTGGACATCGTCAGCAACCACGGCATCCGCACCGCCGTCCTCAACGTCTCCTTTACCTGCCACATGCCCGACTGTCTGGAAATGCCTTATTGGCCGGCCGTACGGCTGGCGGACGGCGAGGAGGCCGGAGCCATGGAACGTCCCGAAGAACTGGCAGTCCCTGCCGAAACACTGGAGAACGATATCCACGCCACCGGCGAATGCACCTACCGTCTGGGCGGAAACAGCTGTCTCTCGGGCGACTGGATGGGTAGCTGGCGATTCCCAAGACCGTTGAAGACGGGCGACATCATCGTCTTCGACGACATGAACCACTACACCACCGTCAAGACCTGCACCTTCAACGGCATAGCTCACCCAGCCATCGTGCTCAAACACCTCGACGGCACACGCCAGACCCTGCGGCATTTCACCTACGAGGATTACCGCGACCGTATGGACTGAACATCCCTAAAAAACTGAACATCCCTAAAAACAATCGGAATGAAACATCTGATACCCCTCCTGCTGGCACTCCTTGCCCCAATGCTACCCGTCGGCGCCCAACGCACGGTATGGACAAGCCCGCTCCAGGGCGAAATCCCCTGCATTGAAGGCCGCGCATGGAACATCGAAACGGGGAAGAACTTCCAACGGCTGCCGGCACGCTTCGAGACCACACTGCCCGCAAATGTATGGGAACTTTCCAAACAGGGGGCCGGACTCTCCATCAGCTTCGTCACCACCGCACGGAACATCAGCGTGCGCTATGGACTGTCACTCCACTCCGACGGATACCGCAACATGGCACCCCTGAACCATTCCGGACTCGACCTCTACGGCAGGACCACCGACGGAAAATGCCACTGGATAGGCAACCACATGCGATGGAGCTGGAGGCCTGACACCGTGTGCATGGAATGGCACAACCTCACACCGCCCAAAGCCGGAGCTGACGGTACGGAATACATCCTCTACCTGCCGGGATACAACGCACTGAAGTTTCTGGAAATCGGCGTCGACGAAGGCGCGGCATTCCGTTTCAAAGCTCCTTCCGAAGAGCCTCCCGTGGTAATCTACGGCAGTTCCATCATCCAGGGGGCATCGCCCAGCCGTCCGGGACTGATGATAACGAACATCGTAGCCCGCGAACTGCAATGCCCCGTGGTGAACCTCGGATTCTCGGGGTCGGCACTCATGGAACCGGCAGTTTTCGACATGCTTGCCGAAATCGAAGCCCGGGCGTTCGTCATCGACCCCATCCCCAACAGTTACAGTCTGGACGAAGAGGAAATTGTGAAACGCGCCACGGAGGGCATCCGCAGGCTGCGCAGCAGGTCGGAAGCCCCCATCCTCATGGTGGAGTGCCATCCGATGTCCGACAGCATCTTCCAGGCCAACCTTACGGCACGCTACGCACGCAGCAACGCCGCCTTCAGGCGCGCATTCGAACAGCTTAGAGCTGAAGGCGTGAAGCATCTCCACTATCTGCCGAACACCGACATACATTTCTCTGAAGAGGACATGATTGAGGGCACGCATCCCAACGACCTCGGATGCCGCGCCTACGCCGAAGCCTACAAACGGAGCATCCGCCGCATCGCATCGCTGCCCTGACGGACCGCGCAAAGGTCCAGACTGCAGGCACACCTTCCCCCTACAGGCAGTCACTCCCCCCCTTCGCCGAAACAACCATACTCCAATCTCCGGTGGGCCGCACTTTTCCGTCTCCACCGTCATAAAACACCACTTATTACCGTGTCAAAGAATTCCATCCCCGAAAACGCATTCCGCCCCCTCAAGCCGGGCGAAGAGTACGAACCGCTGATGCCTGCAAAGGCAAATCCCCGCGAGGTGACAGCATGGTCGCTCGTATGGGGTCTGCTCATGGCCGTCATCTTCAGCGCTGCCACGGCATACCTCGGTCTGAAGGTAGGCCAGGTGTTCGAAGCCGCCATCCCCATCACCATCATCGCCGTTGGACTGGCGAGCGCCACCAAGCGCAAGGACCCTCTTGGAGAGAACGTCATGATACAGTCCATCGGAGCATGCTCCGGCATGATTGTCGCAGGAGCCATCTTCACCCTTCCCGCACTCTACATCCTCGACTCCAAATTCCCCGATGCCGACATCACCGTCAGCTTCTTCGAGGTCTTCCTCTCCAGCCTCCTCGGCGGCTTCATCGGCATCCTCTTCCTCATCCCCTTCCGCAAGTATTTCGTGAAGGAGAAGCACGGCGAATACCCCTTCCCCGAAGCCACCGCCTCCACACAGGTGCTCATCTCGGGCGAGGGCGAAGGCAGTTCGGCGCTGCCCCTGGTGATTGCCTCGGTAGTGGGCGGACTCTACGACTTTGCCGTCAGCACCTTCGGCGCATGGGCCGAGAACTTCACTTCGGCATTCTGCACCCTCGGTCAGCAGTTCGCCATGAAGACGAAACTCTACTTCTCGTGCAACACCTCGGCAGCCCTGCTCGGTATGGGCTACATCATCGGTCTGAAGTATGCCGCCATCATGTGTGCCGGTTCGGTGCTCATCTGGTGGATTGCCGTGCCCGCCATTGCCCTCATCTGGCCTGAACTCGAGGTGAAGGAGGGCATCGCTGCCGCCACAGCATCGCCGCAGGAGATTTTCCAGTATGCCAAGAGCATCGGCATCGGCGGCATCGCCATGGCGGGCATCATCGGCGTGTGGAACAGCCGCTCCGTCATCCTCGGCAGCTTCTCCCTCATCCGTGCCGCCTTCGGCAAGAAGCAGGAGGCACAGGGCGAGGAGGAATGCCCCCGCACACAGCGCGACATCTCCATGAAGGTCATCGTCATGGGACTCGTCGTGTCGCTCCTTGCCACCTTCCTCTTCTTCCAGCTCGACGTCATGGGCGGCAACCTCCTCTTCTCGTGCGTGGCACTTGCCATCGTCTTCGTCATCTCCTTCCTCTTCACCACCGTGGCAGCGAACGCCATCGCCATCGTGGGTAGCAACCCTGTGAGCGGAATGACGCTGATGACCCTCATCCTTGCCAGCCTCATCATGTCGGTAGTCGGTCTGAAAGGCACCAGCGGCATGGTAGCGGCCCTCGTCATGGGTGGCGTGGTCTGCACCGCACTTTCCAGCGCCGGAGCCTTCATCACCGACCTGAAGATCGGATACTGGCTCGGCAGCACTCCTGCCAAGCAGCAGACCTTCAAGTTCCTCGGCGTACTCGTCAGCGCTGCTACGGCTGCCGGAGTCATCATGATCCTCAACGAGGCCTACAGATTCACCCCCGACAATTCCGACGTTATGGCCGCTCCCCAGGCCCGTGCCATGGCTGCCGTCATCGAACCCCTCATGATGGGTCAGGGTGCGCCCTGGCTCCTCTACGGCATCGGTGCCGTCATCAGCCTCGTCATGAACGCCTGCGGCATCAGCGCCCTTGCCTTCGCCCTCGGCATGTTCATTCCCCTGCAGCTCAACCTTCCCCTCATCGTCGGCGGTGCCCTCAACTGGTTCGTCACCTCACGTTCGAAGAATCCCGAGGTGAACGCCGCACGCGGTGAACGCGGCACACTGCTCGCATCGGGCTTCATCGCCGGAGGAGCACTTATGGGCGTAGTGTCGGCAGGACTGACATTTGCCGGAGTGGACCTCTTCATCTGCGGCGGAGAATGGATGAGCAGCACCGGCGGACAGCTCCTGAGCCTTGCCGCTTACATCGCACTCATCGTCTTCCTCTACCACGCCTGCAAGAAGGCCCGTAAGGACTGATTCCATACATTGGGGGCACAGGATGCTACCCTAAACTTCGCTCCTGTGCCCCCTGTTTCATGATTTTATGGGAAAACATATGGAACTTCGTATGGAAGATTGGGGAAGATTCGATGCCAAGATTCAGAAATCATTCCGAAAGACATCGGTGAATTCCGCAGTAATCTGCCGTAAAAACAGCTGTATTCTGCCGTGAAAACCGCAGTATTCTGCCGCGTAAACTGCGGTGTTATACCTTGATAGTTTCCGCAGACCTGCGTAGTTTCAACCCCGTTCCTCCGCGTTCCCGGCCGCATTCCCCTCGTCGGAATGACGGTCCTCAACGTTTTCCCTTGTTGTTTTTCCCCTGTTTCCAACCGACAGACCCGTGTACAGTTTTCTCGACCAGGACATCACCTATCTCAAAGGCGTGGGACAAGCCCGTGCCCAGCTGCTGGCGTCGGAACTCGACATCCACACTGTGGCCGACCTGCTCCACCACTACCCTTTCCGTCACGAAGACCGTACACGCATCTATCGCATCGACGAACTGCACGAGGGGATGCAGAACATCCAGCTACGCGGACAGATTATCGACGTCTCCACCGTAGGCGAAGGCCCCAAGCGACGCCTGATGGCTACCTTCACCGACGGCACGGGATTCATCACCCTCATCTGGTTCCGCAGTCTGAAGACCATCAGCAAGATGTGTCAGATTGGCGTGACCTACCAGGTGTTCGGCGAGCCGAAGGTGTTTCAGCACAGCTTCAGCATCCCACATCCCGAAATGGAGGTGATGGAGCAGGTGCAGAACCGTCCGCTGCTCCGCATGCAGCCCGTCTATCATCTGACCGAGAAGCTGCAGGGACGGGGCATCACCTCGAAGTTCCTCAACCAGCTGGTGGCAAACGCCTTCGACAAGATTGCCTCCATCCCCGAGACCCTCTCGTCCGACCTCATCACCGCCCACCGGTTGGTGAGCCACGAACAGGCCATCCGCGACATCCACTTCAGCCAGAGTGCCGAAGCGGTGAGCAATGCCCGCCGCAGACTGAAATTCGAGGAACTCTTCTTCCTCCAGCTCTCCATCCTGCAATATGCCCGCTCGCGGCAGACGGTGACCGAGGGATGGCGCTTCCCGCGCGTCGCCGAGAAGTTCAACGCCTTCTACAGCCACGTGCTGCCCTTCAGCCTCACCGAGGCGCAGAAACGCGTCATCAGGGAGATTCATGCCGACCTGAAGTCGGGGCACCAGATGAACCGCCTGCTGCAGGGCGATGTGGGTTCGGGCAAGACCATCGTCGCCGCATTGGTGGCCCTCCTTGCCATCGACAACGGCTTCCAGGCGTGCATCATGGCTCCTACCGAAATTCTTGCCGAACAGCATTACCGCGGACTCTGCGACCAGATGCAGCAGATTGGCGTCAACGTGGCGCTCCTCACCGGGAATGTCAAGGGGAAACAGCGCCGCGAAACCCTCGAAGGCATCAAGGAGGGAAGTATTCAGATTCTCGTCGGCACGCACGCCCTCATAGAGCCGAACGTGGAGTTCCGCAACCTCGGACTCGCCGTCATCGACGAGCAGCACCGCTTCGGCGTCAAGCAGCGCGCACAGTTGTGGACCAAAAACAGCCGGCCGCCACACATCCTCGTCATGACGGCCACGCCCATTCCACGCACCCTGGCTATGACTGTCTATGGCGACCTTGACGTGAGCGTCATCGACCAGCTGCCACCGGGACGCAAACCCATTGCCACTCGGCACTTTGCCTCGCGCGAGTACGAACGCATACGCCAGGGCGTGGAGATGGAACTCCGCCGCGGAAGGCAGGTCTACATCGTCTATCCCCTCATCAAGGAGAACGAAAAGCTCGACCTCAAGGCACTTGAAGAGGGATACGAAGAGACACAGCGGCGATTTCCGCAATGGAAGGTGGGAATGGTGCACGGCAAGATGAAACCTGCCGAGAAGGACGCTGCCATGAAGGCCTTTGCCGCAAACGAGACCCAGATTCTCGTCTCCACCACCGTCATTGAGGTGGGAGTGAACGTGCCGAATGCCTCGGTGATGATTGTGGAGAATGCCGAACGCTTCGGACTGGCACAGCTCCATCAGCTCCGCGGACGCGTGGGACGAGGGGCGGAACAGAGTTACTGCATCCTCGTCACCAAGGACCAGCTGGCGGAGAACACCCACGAACGAATGCAGATACTTGTAGAGACGAACGACGGTTTCCGCATTGCCGAAGCCGACCTGAAGTTCCGCGGACCCGGCGACCTCGAGGGCACGGCACAGTCCGGACTGCCCATACAGCTGAAGATGGCCTCGCTCGTGGGCGACAGCGTAATGATGAGCGAAGCCCGCGAGGCGGCGGCACGCATCATCGAAGCCGACCCTGGGGAGCAACTCCCGCAATACCGCGTGCTCTGGACCCGCCTGCGGCAACTGAAGGCCAACCAGACAAACTATTCCGACATCTCATAGACTCTTTCCCCAACTTCCCGCTGCCGGCCACTATCCACCAGCAGCCAACCCATGAAAAGGGGGGGAGGAGGGACAACGATTCCATCACATACCGTGCACAGACGCATCCTTTCCATAGCCATCCCATCCATCATAAGCAACATCACGGTGCCGCTTCTCGGACTGGCCGATACCGCCATCACCGGGCATCTCGGCAGCGCGGCATACATGGCCGCCATTGCCATCGGCACCTCGGTGTTTTCTACCTGCTACTGGGTATTCTCCTTCCTGCGGATGGCCACCGGCGGACTCACCGCCCAACGCTACGGAGCCGCCGACTGGAGCGGTGCCCGCCTGTGCCTCAAACGTGCCATGGTGGTGGCGCTCGCCGTAAGCACTGTCATCATCCTGCTGCAGCAACCCCTCGCCACACTGGCCTTGAACCTCATGGATGCCTCGGGCGAGGTGCGTGCGCTCGCACTCCTCTATTTCCGCATCCTGGTATGGGGTGCTCCCGCCAGCCTTGCGCTCTTCGCCCTCAACGGATGGTTTATCGGCATGCAGGACGCCCGCTCTCCGATGTGGGTGGCACTCACCCAGAATGTCCTCAACGTGGGACTGAGCGCCTGGCTCGTCTTCGGCGCAGGATGGCGCATCGAGGGCGTGGCAACCGGCACACTTGCCGCACAGTGGACGGGATTCGTACTGGCGGCCATCCTTGCGCTCCGACGCTACCGCAGACTGCGCATGCAGCCCGACGGTGGAAGCCTGGAACGCGTCACCTGGCGGCGCTATTTCAGCGTAGGGCGCGACATCTTCATGCGCACACTCTGCCTCGTCAGCGTCATGTTCTCCTTCACCATCTTCGGCGCACGGATGGGCGACACCGTACTTGCCGCCAACGCCATACTGATGCAGTTCTTCCTCTTCGTCAGCTACTTCATGGACGGCTTTGCCTATGCCGGCGAGGCACTCGGCGGACGCTTTCTGGGAGGCGGTAACCGCGGGGCATTCACAGCGCTCCACCGCGCCCTCTTTGTATGGGGCATCGCCATGGCGGCAGTGTTCACCCTCTACTTCGCCTTTGCCGGCGAGTGGACGGTATGTCTGCTCACCAACGTCGGGGCGGTTCGCCAGGCTGCCTTCCGCCTGCTGCCCGTGGCCATGGCCGTGCCCTTTGTCAGCATTGCCACCTTCATCTACGACGGCCTGTTCATCGGCATCACCGCCACCCGCGACATGTTCATCAGCACAGCCGCCGGCACCCTCGGATACTTCGCCCTCACCGCCTTGGGCACGCACCTCCCCATAATGGCGCCCGAATGCTGGCTCTGGACGGCCTTCCTACTCTATCTTGCACTCCGCGGCAGCATACAGGCCTGCCTGCTCCCGGCAATCGTCAGGAGGAAATTCCACATGCACAAGGCATAAGCCCCGCACACCACACATACAAGCACATATATAATAATATAATCAAAAAGGGAGCGCCTACCCCCATATAGGGTTTCCCCCATATCCTTTATCTGACAGACATGAAAAAGACAGCATTCATCACCGGTGCCACAAGCGGCATCGGCGAAGCCTGCGCCCGGAAATTCGCAGAAGGCGGATACCGCCTCGTTATCACCGGACGCAACGCAGCAAAACTCGAAACCCTGAAGACGGCACTCGAGGCCGAAGGTACGGAAGTACGCACCCTCGTCTTCGACGTCCGCAACGCCGCAGCGGCAAAGGCTGCCGTGGAAAGCCTCGAAGAAGCATGGGCCACTCCCGACGTGCTCATTAACAATGCCGGACTGGCACTCGGACTGGAAAAGGAATATGAGGGCGACATGACGGACTGGGACATCATGATCGACACCAACATCAAGGGGCTGCTCACAATGACCCGCCTGCTGGTGCCCCGAATGGTGGCAAGGAATGCCGGACACGTCATCAACATCGGCAGCGTGGCAGGCGATGCAGCCTACGCCGGAGGCAACGTCTACTGCGCCACCAAGGCTGCCGTAAAGACCATCACCGACGGACTGCGCATCGATGTGGCGGAAACCGCCCTGCGCGTGACGAACATCAAGCCCGGACTTGTAGAGACGAACTTCAGCCGCGTACGCTTCCATGGCGACTGCGAACGCGCCGACAAGGTGTACAAGGGCATCAAGCCTCTCACCGGTACCGACATTGCCGACGTGGCGTTCTATGCCGCCTCTGCGCCTGCTCACGTGCAGATTGCCGAGGTGCTCGTACTGGCCACGCACCAGGCTTCGGGCTCCGTCATGCACCGCGAAAACGTATAGACGGATTCCGCACATCCTCAACCATGCAAAACCAAAAACTACAGAATAGACATGTTCCCGAAAAGAATCTTTTCCCTCATCACGGCTGGCCTTGCCTTCTGCGGCATCATGCAGGCCGGGACACCGGAGAGCTTCGAACTCTTTGAAGACTTCGACGACAGCAGCCATTTCACGGCGTCACAGACCGTTCCCGACGGGTGGCTCAGCCAGGGTACGTTGCCCTTCAAGCGCAAACTTACCAAAGACTACGGCGTGGCGGCACTGAGCGGCGACTATGCCATGGTGGCCAACAACTCCACGGCCTTCACCCGCGACGACGTGCTCTTCACTCCCATCGTCACACTTGCCGGAGGAAAACCCTGCACCCTTACCTTCAACGTCTGGGGCAAGGCGTCACAGTATCCCGAGGTCAAGAACCTCGGCCTCAACGTACGAGCCGGACATACACAAAGCCTCGAGGCTCACGACATCGAGGTGGGCAACGTGCCGGCGGCGGCCTACGGCGAATGGACGGAATTCACCTTTACCTTCACCCCCGAGGCCGACGGCGACTACTGCTTCTCGCTTGCCATCGACGCCACCGCAAACCCGCATCTCAACATGAAGGGCAACTTCATGATCGACGATGTGTGCATCAACGGCTGGAAACCCGGAGAGGGCGACGACCCCGACGTGGATCTCGAACCCAATCCCGACAACGAGGCGCTGGCCGAGGAACTGCCCTACTTCAACACCTTCGACAACCTCGACGGCGACTACGACGGCACAAGCTACCTGCCACGCCACTGGCTCAGCACGGGTACCATGCCCTTCGTCACCGGAAACATCAACGAACTGGAGGCGGTGACCGAAACCTGGTACCTCGTCTCCGAACAGTCGACCATGGCGCGCGACGAACGACTCTATTCGCCCTTCTTCATCCTTGAGGCTGGAAAGGAATACGACATTTCGTACTACCTCTATATGCCCGGCAACTATGTCTACACCGACCTCACCCTGACGGCTGGCTACGAACAGGATGCCGACTTCCAGCCTTTCACCCTGCAGCAGGTGAGCGGACGCTCCATCACCGCATGGGAACTCCAGGAGGCCAAGTTCGTCCCCACAAAGTCGGGGGCCTACTGCTTTGCGCTGCAGTTCACCTCGGAATCGGGAATGGCGGGACGTGTAGCCATCGAGGACTTCCAGGTGACGGCTGAGCACATCATCGCCAAGCCATTTGCCGCATTCTCCATACCCGGAATCTTCGAAATCGGCGACAGCAACATGCTCACCTTCCCACAGCAGAAGGTAAGCGTAAGCAACACCTCGACGAACACCGATACCTGTCATTGGACCCTCGCACGGCCCGACGGCACCACCGAAGAGTCCGACGACTACGCCCCGTCGTTCAACTTCGACCTCTGGGGAGCCTACACCCTCACGCTCGAAGCTGAAAACACGTCGGGAAAACGTACGACATCGCACACTTACAAGGTGATGCACATCGACGACTCGTATTCAGACTTCGGCATCACCACCTGGAACCCCAACGAGGATAAGCTCTACGACCGCGTCACCGGAGTGCCGGCATTCGAGGAAGAACGCGCCCCGAACGACACCGAACGCGACTACATCACGGGCTTCAACCGCTACTATACCGCCTTTGCCGAACGCTTCAGCGTACCCGCCGGAAACAAGACGAGCATCAAGAGCCTCCTCTACACCGAAGCCTTCTACCGCATCTGTCCCGACCGCAACAACAGCGACGCCTACAAGCCCTTCAGCATCGTCATCTACAACGACATCAACGGCCGTCCCGACACCCGAAGGGTCGTTGCACGCATTGAGACCACCGTCGGCGAGGCCTTTGGATACTGCACCGTCAGCGGCAGCGGCGGAGGCGACATGCTGGGCGTGGAATTCGAAGAACCCATCACAGTGGATGGCTCATTCTACGTGGCTTTCGAATTCGACCCCACAATGACCGTCACCATCAGCGACCCGAACGTCGGACGTTCCTTCCTCGGACTTGCCGCCACCTCACACCGCAGCGGCGAAAGCACCCTCTACTGCCGCCCGAAGGCACTGCCCGAAGGCTCCAACGCCACCGTCGGCGAATGGTGCCGAGTGGAGGAGGTCCGCGACGACATGAAGGGCACCGGACTCTACCTTGTGCTCTGGACCGACCTCACACCTGCCCAACCCGACGGCATCGTCAGCACCGCAGCAGGGACGGCACTGGCCGTTGCCCACGACGGTGACAACCTGATTATCCGCGGCACCGTGGCGGGCGAGAAAGTCAGCGTCACCACTGCCGACGGCCGCACCATAGGCCAGACCGTAGCCACCGGCGCACTCACCACCCTGCACATCCCTGCCACCGCCCTCCCCGCATGCTACATCGTACGCTGCGGCGACAAGAGCGTCAGGATGCTCCGCAAGTAAGTTTACGCCTCAGACATAACGACACAGGCAGCTGACACCCTCGGCATGTTGCCCATAATGATAGGGGTATTCACCGGAATTGAACGGTGGATACCCCTTTGTTTCGGTCTGTCGCCAAGCAGCATTTTTGTCTTATCCGAATGTCTTTTCCTGCACCGCAGGCTGCATACATACAAAGGCCGCACCTTTCCGCCCCCAAACCTAATACGGGGAGCAGAAAGGTGCGGCGTCTTGATTACATGGTGACTCGCGTCTTACTTCTCAGCTTTGTCCTCAGGTATTTCGTCGCTGTCGCACACCGTCCGGTAGCATTCCATGAAGGCACTCACTTCCGAGTCCTCGCATTCGTCTGCCATCTTACGGAACATGGCGCGCGACTCCATGGAACCTCTCGAGAGCGTGGCGGCCTCCACCAGGCGGGCCGTCTTGTGACTGCTGCTGAAGGGTGCGCTCACACCGTTGGTCATAGCAGAGAGTTCCTTATACCAAGGGTTGCTGGTTATAGTTACGGTATCAATCTTGATCATCTTGCCAGCTGCCTTACGGGCTTCCTCACGCCAATCAATCTGGTTGCCCACCACATAGTCTCTGTAGGAATAGCCTACGGGGTGCGGACTAGCGTCAGCAATAAGGAGCACGGCCTTGGTGGCATCCTCGCGCCAGGGCGTCTCGTCGATAATCTTCTTCAGCACCAGTTCATAAAACTCGTCGCCGTCGCCGCCGGAGGTGTTTTTCGACTCCATGATGAACTTTATCACATCGTTCTCGTTGTCGGTCGGCATCAGGCACTGGTAGGCTTTGCCGAAGGTACGGGCGTCCTCCATGTCGCAATAGTCGCCGAAGGCCACAACGCCGATGCGGAGCTTGGGGTTCGACTTGAAAAGCCGCGGCACGAGTTCCGAAACCTCCTTGCGTACGGCATCGATATACGATGCCATCGAGCCTGTGGTGTCGAAGGCAATGACCATGTCGAGCATACCGTCCGTCTGCGTCCTTTTCACCACTTCGTCCTTCATGTCTTCAGGTTTCTTCACCTCTTCAGGTTTGACGTCTTCAGGTTTCTTCTCTTCCGGGTTCTTCCCTTCAGGCTTGTTCTTGAATAGAAAATCAAATTTCATAACCATTCTTGATTTTAAGGTTTTACACAGATTAATATACCCATATAGAGGCAGTGAATGAGGATTTTATATCACCTCACCCGATAGTTTTTTCTACAGTCCCGATACTTGACAGTTCCAAAGTTCTCCTTTTCCGGAAATTGAAAACATCGGACTTCTTTGAGGTAAACATCCGTACTTTTAGGGCAAAACCTCCGTACTTTTGCCTCGAGAAGTCCGATGTTTTGCATCTTCCGGAAACGGGCACCTGTCATTGATGCTGGATATGGGCTCTTAGACCAGGTTTCTTTCTCCTTTCCATAATAGTCTTCTTCGAATTTATTCCTCATTGATGAGTTCATATTCCGAGCCGAACCACTCGTTGAGGGTCTGCTCCACCTTGTTGTCGATGTCGGGAGTGATGCGCTCCTTCACCTTCTTGTAGACAAACATCATGGCGGCACCTTCGTCGAGGATGCCCAGCACCTTGTACACCGCACTGGGGACGAGGCTCACGGGCGAGATGGTGTAGAGGATGGCGGCATAGACCAGGATGCGGTCGAGGGTGGAGGTGTCCTCGTCTGTCATCACATAGTAGAACTGCAGCATCGGCTTGGCTGCCACACGTCCCACCTTGACGGCATAGGGCTTGAGCCATGCCATCACCTCGTCGGCCTTGCGTTTCCAGTCCACATCCCCTACCTTCTCCATCAGTGCCTTGATGTCCTTGCCCAGGATGCAATAGGCAAGAATGGTAATGCAAAGAATTGTTGTCATAGTCTTAACGGTATTGGTTTCTGTATATAGAGAGTGGAATGTGGCGCAATTTATATCAGCTACACGATGCTTTTGGGATGGGTTCTATAAAACTAATTTATAGCCCCCACCCCATCACACACCGTCATTCGGACAGCGCTGCCATAAACGCCCTGACGTTTTCCTCACAGACCACGTTGTGGGCCTGATGTCCATGTTTGAACCAGCTGCCCACAATCATGCCGTCGCACTTTGCCATGGTGGTCCGTGCCGTTTCGAGCGTCACTCCTGCCCCTACAATCATGGGGAAGTCCCCGACGGCGGTCTTGAACTGCTCGACCTTGTCCATGGGGGTCTCTATTCCGGTACCGGTACCTGTGCATACTATCGCGTCGCAACGTTCCATACCCAAGAGGAGGTCTTCTGCGGTGGTCCTTCCGGACTGCACCGGCTGGTATTTGAATCTGACTCCCCCTAAGACCGCCACGTTGTACGCAGCCCTGAACTTGTTCAGCTTTTCGACATAGCTCGGCTCATGTTCCGGTTTCAGATGTCCGCACACGGAGTCAATCTGGATGAACTTCGCACCATATTTGTGAGCCAGTTCAAAAGCCCACTGTGCATCACCCAGGATGTTCACGCCGTAGATGCTGTCGGGATGTTCCTCATGCATCCATCTGAGCACGTCTGCGCAGTCTTCGTCCGAGCCGAAATAGTTCTCAATCAAAGGTACGACACCGTATTTCAGGTATATACCTATCTCTTTCTTTGCCAGGTCCAGCATAGAGATTTCCGCATTGCTGCCGGTATGAATCATGCCGATAACCGGCTTCGTGTCTTTGAATACTTCGTTGAATTTCATAAGGGATGTTCTATAAATTAGCTTGAGGCGAGTTTTAGACTATTGCGCAGTAGGTTTCTGTTCTTCAAATACGCGCATAGCGGGCTATGTAAGTGTTTGTGGAACAGAAAGATGCAAGCAAGAGGCAAAAAACGCCCAAGCATTAGAGCACTTCTTAGAATGTTTGTAAAACTAATTTATAGAACATCCCATAAGGGTATTCTATCAGTTTTTGAATTGTATGGACGGTCAATCGGTTTTGACCAACCTGATACAGAATTGCAGGTCCTTTGAACCACTTCCCATATCCTATGTGTCGTTGTATTGGTCAGTCCTGCTCCTCATTCAAATCGATTTCCACGCTGGAGTCGTAACTGCTCGTAGCCTTCATGTTGATGACGGGGCGGATGAAGTAATCGACCTCCACCGTGTCGGCAATGAGCTGCAGAATCTCCTTCGGGTCCTTGTATGCCATCGGGCTCTCGTCGATGGTACCCGTGCCGACCGAGGTCGAATAGATGCCCTTCATCGATTCGCGATACTCCTCCAGGTCAATCAGTTCCTTCGCTTCGGAGCGCGAGAACAGGCGTCCGGCACCGTGCGGCGCACTCTGGTTCCAGTCGTCGTTGCCCTTGCCGTGACAGATGATGAGGCCGTCGCGCATGTTGAAGGGGATGACCAGTTTGCGGCCTTGGGGAGCCGCCACTGCACCCTTGCGCAGCATCTTCATCGCGAAGTCGATATAGTTGTGGGTGGTATATATCCGTTCCACGATGCTGGCATGCTGTCCGCTGCAATCGACGATGGCATCCAGCACCAGGCCGTCAATTACCTGGTGGTTGAACTCGGCGTATGCCTGTGCCACCACCATGTCGGTGATGTAGCCCTTCATGGCATCTCCTGTGAGGAAGCCGTTGACCACGCCAGGCTGGTTGGCCGACACCTGCTTCCAGTATTTCCACACCTTCTGCCCCAGGTTGCGGCTGCCGCAGTGGGCGGTGAAGGCATAGTTTCCATTAGGCGTCACACCCACCTCCACGAAATGGTTGCCGCCGCCGACGGTTCCGATGCTGTGGTAGAACATGTGTTCGCTCATTTCGATGCGCTTGAGGAAAGCCGTGATGCCCTTCTCCGTGACGTCCATGTTGCAGACCATCTCGGGCCACTGTTGCCGGGCCTCCGAAAGTCTGGTCTGAAGGTGCTTGTAGAGTTGCCTTACATCGTAGACCGACTTCTCGTGAATGGTCATCCCGAACTTTACGTGCTCGCGGATGCTGCGTTCGATGGCCGCATAGTCGGCCTCGTTCACCTTCAGGTCGGTGATGCCCGTGCTCACGGAGCAGCCGATGTCGCCACCCACATGGTCGGGATTGACATGGTCGGTAAACGGGACGGTGAAGCCCACCACAATGTCCTTACCCGCATGCACATCGGGCATAATCCTTATTTTCGAACCTTCGAACATCGGATGGTCCAGGAAGTGATAGACCATCGACAATGCTTCCGATTCTATATTGTCTGTAAATATCTTGCAGTCCTTGCAATACTTTCCCTTAATCTGTATCATTTCTCTTTTCTTTATTTTTTATTCTATGTCGCTATCTTTAAAAATGTAACCCCTACTCCCTCCACAAAAACTGGTTCCTCTGTCTTTGACGATGTCATTTGATGTACTATGGGTATAGAGGCGGAAATGAATACATTTATATCAGATCTGGAGAATATTTTTCAAAAGGAATGGTTCAATTATCCGATGTTACCTGATTCTTCCTTCAACAATAACACCTTTTTCCTGGAATACGATATTCGTCAGTTCCACCATATCCAGCACTTTCCGTGCCTCCTTGATTTCGTCGAGGTGCACCACGATGCCGTTTCCGGGAGTCTTCTCCATCATCTTCGCAGCCTCCGGATCCGAGGCGAGGAATGTCAGCAGTGCGCCGACCAGCATATCCGTCCCCATTCCCCCGTCATATTTCAGCCGGACGTCATTGCCCTCAATCTGTTCCACGGAGACATTCATCCCGATGTTCTTTTCAATTTTGCCAAGCAGCGGCACTTTCACCTCCACCTTGGCCTCTACCTTCACCGTCTGCCCGTCGACGGCAGACAGCACAATCTCCCGCCCGGTCTTCTGCCGGACGAGAGACTGGAGTTCATAGAATTCAATTTTCACTTGCATTTCTATTCGCTATATAGCTTACCCTTCTGCAATAATTATTTCATTGCAACCGTCTATTATCAATATAACCTGACTAAAAAATGATTTCAAGGTTTCCAATGGGAATCTCTATTAACAAACATCTTTTCATGTAAAAAAGTCTCATCATCGAGATTGTAAACGACACGCAGAGTATATATAGTGGAGTGTTATTGACTCATAACAATGTGATTATCATTGACGAAAACAACTTGCAAAACTTGAATATTTTATTCTCTTCAGTCTATTAATTCATCATCCATAGACCCATTTTCATATTGGGCAGCATCATTTGGACTATTCGTATCTGCTTCATTTGAATAATTGATATTTTGACTATCATTTGTGCTCTCATCCATGTTTTTTATGTGTGATGCACAAACTATTCTATCCAAGTCCTCAATCTTTTCGATTTTGTATTTATCTAAGATTTTGTGTTTATCTAATATGTCAATTGTATCATCGAAACAACCAAACGAAATTGGCGCTGCCGCACATGCTGCCACTTGAGTAAAAGGATGGAAGAAATGGTTGTTGTCATCCACGGCAGAAGGGTCTCCGATTTCCGGCATCTCGAACCCGCCTCCGGTGATTTCCTCCGGCAGCTGCAGGTCGTCGGGGGTGTATTCGGAAAGGGTGAGTTCGGACTGCTCCATGCTGTCCATCACATCCTGCATCATATCGTCGTGCTCGATGACAGACGATACACGCTGCATCTCGTCATCCGACAGGTTGCCGTCCATGTAGGCGGCAAACTCCTCAATGCTCACGGGGAAGTCGGAAGCGTCGAAATTGAAGTTGAAATCGTCGTGAATCATATCCGTTCCTCCTTTCTGTAAATGCGGATGTATTGGGCTTTCGCCAGTTTATGTTTGTTATAGTAGTTTTCCATTGTCATTCCGAGGGCTTCTGCCGTCTCCTCGTTTGTGTACTCCTCCAGATAACGGAGACGGATGAGTTCGCTGTAACGCTTGTTGGGCATCAACTTCAAGATGGCGAGGACATCCTCACGGTTAAAATTGTTGGATGTTGGTTGTATAGAGCCCCCATCGGGCTTGATTCTATCACCTTCGTCTCTATTTTTACCGTTGCCGTCGCCGAAGTCCAGAGGCTCGTGGATGGGCATACGGCCCTTGGCCTCGAACTTACTGTAGCAGTAGAAGAGGCATGTGGTCTTCAGCCAGCTGGCCAGGGTACTCTCGCCCTTGAAGTTCTCCATCTGGCATTTTCCTGTCTTACGGCTGGGAGTGAGGACGAGGCAGTAGATTTCGTCGATGAACTCCTTGCAGTTTTCACAGTCCGTGTAGTAGTTGTCGTAGATCGACTTGAAAAGCGGATAG
>SFJN01000186.1 GCA_004555055.1 Bacteroidales bacterium
AGTGCAGAGGACAACCGACGACAAACCGAGAGCAATATCAAGCTTGCTTGAATATTGCCGAGGTGCGAAGGAGGAAGACTAAGTCAAACTTGTCTGGACTATGCCGAGCATCGGAAACGAAGGTGGCCATGCCAGCGTTTTCTTTGTACACACATCACAATCACATTCATAATTTTCCTACACTCTCCCTTTTTATATATATTATGAAAAATACCCTATTCACTCTTGTTCCCGCCTTTGCATTCGCCATGGGTGCCTGGGCGCAGGTTTCGCCCGAGATTCTGAGTGAACGGCATGCCATGTTGCGCTTGGAGCACAACGGGAAATACCTTCTTCTCCCCGTCGAGGAAAAGCAGGAGAACGCCCACATCCGTGTGGTCAAGGACAATCAGTTGGTGAACACCATCAATTGCCGCCTGGCCGTTGACAAGGTGGATTATTACGTGCCTTATGAGGTTCACGAAGGCGAAATCCTGGACATCGCCTTTGCTGCCAATTCCAGATATACAGGTTCCATCAAGGGTTTTACCTGCTGGAACAAGATGCAGTATACCGATGAATTCACGGAAAAGACGACAGAAAAATACCGTCCTGACTATCACCATACTCCCGGCCATGGCTGGATGAACGATCCCAACGGCATGTTCTACAAGGACGGCAAGTGGCATCTCTGTTACCAGTGGAACCCTTACGCTTCGTATTGGGAGAACCTGTCGTGGGGACATTCCTCCTCCACCGATCTCCTCCACTGGACCGCCGAACCCACAGCCCTTGTTCCCGATGCCCTGGGAATGATCTTCAGCGGTTCGGCCGTCGTAGACAAGGAGAATACCGCAGGCTTCGGCAAGGATGCCATCGTGCTCCTGTATACATCGGCACGCGAGCGGCAGACGCAGTCGATGGCCTACAGCACCGATGGGGGAAAGACCTTCACAAAATACAGCGGAAACCCTATCCTCACCGCCGATATCCCCGATTTCCGCGACCCCAAGGTGTTCTGGAACGAGGATATAAAGTGCTGGAACCTCATCCTCGCTTCCGGGCAGGAGATGTGGATATACACTTCCTCCAATCTTCGCGACTGGAAGTTCGAGAGTGCCTTCGGCCGCAACTACGGCAATCATGGCGGTGTTTGGGAATGTCCTGACCTGATGAAGATGAAGGTGGCCGGCAGTGAAGAGGAAAAGTGGCTTCTGATTTGCAATATCAATCCCGGCGGACCCTTCGGAGGCTCTGCCACACAGTATTTCGTCGGTTCCTTCGACGGCCATGAATTCAAGTGCGAATCGGCTCCCGAGGTGACAAAATGGATGGACTATGGCAAGGACCATTATGCCACCGTCACTTTCGACAATGCTCCCGACGGCCGTTGTGTGGCCATAGCATGGATGAGCAACTGGCAGTATGCCAACCAGGTGCCGACGCTCCAGTTCCGCTCTGCCAACACCATCGCCCGCGACCTCGGCCTCTATTCCTACAACGGCGAGACCTATTGCAGCGTGAAGCCTGTCGTGGAAATGGATGCCGCACGGGGCAAGCAGATAGCCGCTCCTGCTGCGCGCTGCGAGATTGTACTGACCCTCAAAGGCGACGCACAGATTACGCTGAAGAACAAGCACGGCGAAAGGGTGACGATGGTTTACGATGAGGAGGAGGGAACATTCGACATGGACCGCCGGCGCTCCGGAAACGTCTCCTTCAGCGATGCTTTCCCCTGCGTCACTTCTGCTCCCACGAACGGCAAGCTGCGCCAGGTACGTCTTTTCGTCGACCGTTGTAGCATCGAGGCCTTCGACGCCGATGGCAAGATGGCCATGACCAATCTCGTATTCCCCACTGAGCCGTATAACCGTATCGAAATCAAGGGTAAGGCAAAGGCAAAGGTTTATGCCCTCCAATAATCAAGCGTACAACACAAAAAACTCACCTCAACATATGTCGTCCAAGATGTCTTCTGCCAGTCGGATTTCATTGATTTCCGTCATGCTGGCATTCTTTACCATGGGCTTTGTCGACCTTGTGGGCATTGCCTCCAACTACGTGAAGTCCGACCTGCATCTCAGCGATGCCGTGGCCAACATCATGCCTTCGCTGGTTTTCTTCTGGTTCCTGGTTTTCGCCGTACCTACCGGCATGCTGATGAACCGCATCGGTCGGCGCCGCACCGTCCTGCTTTCCATAGCTGTCACCCTCCTTTCGCTCCTTCTTGCCATGGTGGGTAGCAGTTTCCCCCTCATGCTTTGCGCCTTCTCGCTGCTCGGCATTGGCAATGCGCTGATGCAGACTTCCCTCAATCCGCTCGTGGCTACCGTGGTGAAGGGCGGGAACCTCGCTTCCACGCTCACCTTCGGACAGTTTGTCAAGGCCATCGCATCGTTCCTCGCACCCTACATTGCCGTTTGGGGTGCCACTGCCCAGCTCCCCACCTTCGGTCTGGGGTGGAAGGTCCTCTTCCCCATCTATGCTGTGGTGGCCATTACGGCACTGCTCCTGCTCGCATCCACACCCATCGACGAGGGTGAGCCCTCCGCCCAGCGCGCCACAGGCTTCGTCGATTGCGTCCGGCTGCTCCGCCGTCCCCTCGTGCTCCTCTCCTTCATCGGCATCGTCTGCCATGTGGGTATTGATGTGGGTACGAATGCCACGGCACCGAAAATCCTGATGGAACGCCTGGGCATGGGACTCCATGAGGCTGCCTTTGCCACTTCGCTCTATTTTGCCTTCCGTACCATCGGCTCGCTCACCGGATCCATGCTGCTCCGCGTGGTCAAGGCTCGCATATTCTTTGCTCTGAGCGTAGTCATGATGCTTGCCTCCATGGCCGGCATGGCATGGGGCGAATCGCCGGCCGTGCTCTACACCGCCATTGCACTGGTGGGCTATGGCAATTCCAACATCTTCCCCATGATTTTTGCCGAAGCCTTGCGCAGCGATTCCGAACATGCCAACGAGGTGAGCGGACTGATGGTGATGGGACTTGCCGGTGGCGCCGTGTTCCCCCTTGTAATGGGACTGGCAAGCGATGCCGTCGGACAGATCGGAGCCGTGGCAGTGATGGCCGTCGGCGTTTGTTACCTGCTCACTTATATCAGACGGATTTCCTGAACACACTCTTTTTTCGACAAACTTCTCTCCTCATTCCAGAGGGGGTGGGAATCCTGTAAACCAGTCTGGGACAAGACGTCCTCCATATGCTCCGGGCATGAGGTCACCATTTGGCCGAGGACTGGAAGAAACCTCAAAAAAAGGGGTGTAATGAGGCTGGTTTATAGGATGCCCCTTAAAACAAAAACAAGCACACACATACATAATTTGTATTATGGAAAACAACGAAATCATAGTAGGTCTGGGCGAGGCGCTGTGGGATTGCCTCCCCGAAGGACGCAAGATAGGCGGTGCACCTGCAAACTTTGCCTTTCATGCTTCGCAGTTTGGCTATGAAGCCTGGGTGGTAAGTGCCATCGGCAACGACGATCTTGCCGACGAAACCATTGAGGCACTGTCGAAGAACGGCCTGCGGCTGGAGATGCCACGTGTGGATTTCCCCACAGGAATGGTCGACGTCGTCCTCGACGAGGAAGGGGTGGCCACTTACGACATCAAGGAAAATGCCGCATGGGACAATATCCCCTACACTCCGCAGATACAGGCCCTTGCCGAACGCTGCAAGGCTGTCTGCTTTGGCTCGCTGTCGCAGCGGAGCGAGGTGTCGCGGCAGACGGTCTATCGTTTCCTCGATGCCGTTCCTGAAGACTGTCTCCGCGTTTTTGACTTGAACCTTCGGCAGAATTTCTACTCCAAGAATGTCATTTGCGAATCGCTCCGCCGTTGCGACATCCTGAAGATAAACGATGAGGAGCTGGTGGAAATCTCGCGGATGTTCGGATATCCCGGCCTCGACCTCGAGGACAAGTGCTGGCTGATATTAGGGAAATACAACTTGAAGATGCTCATCCTCACCTGTGGGGCAAACGGCAGCTATGTGTTCTCCGAGGGACGTTTCTCGTTCGAAGAAACCCCGAAGGTGGCGGTGGCCGACACCGTGGGAGCCGGCGATTCCTTCACCGGGTCCTTCATCGCCGCCCTGCTCAAGGGCCATACCCTCCGCGAGGCACATCGCCATGCTGTGGAGGTGAGCGCATATGTCTGCACGCAGAACGGAGCGATGCCCACCTTGCCCGACCGTCTCAAGGGCTTTTGAGCGAAACTCCCTATACAATCTCCGATAGATTACCCTGCTGGAGGCAATACACCGGCAGTGGACTTGCAGGAGAGGCAAGACGTCTCTGGAGACTGGCCTTGGTGGAAAGCCCTCCAACCACAGTCAAGAGGAGACGATGGCGCACATACGAACCTGCCGTGAGCGTGGCGATTAGAGCCTGAAACGAAAGAATAACAGCCTTAGAATAAGAAAAATCCGCTACTTTTTGATTGAGTAACGGATTTTTTTTACCTTTGCATTGTCCTTAGTGACTATCCGCTGATATGCGAGGGGGTTGGAACTTTATCGCGCCGCCCCGGGAGCCATCTTCTGATGGCTCTTTTTTTTGTCTCTGTCTCTTTCCTGAATGCTATGACGAGCGTTTTTTCATCCAGAAAAACTTTCCGCTGATGCCATTTCCTTTCCAACAGCATCGACCACTTCCATAGCCACGTTGTAATCCTCAAAACACGTGTCTTTCATTTACCGTAATCCTTGCTGC
>SFJN01000187.1 GCA_004555055.1 Bacteroidales bacterium
GTAGAGCTTGTCCATGTAGCGGTAGATGTGGTTGAGGTCAACATCTTCATCATAATATGACTTCAGGTAATCTACTGTGGCAAGTTTGCTTCTGGGCTGCAAGATATATAATTTTATAACATACTGATATATTATATTTTACGACTACTTCCAAAAAGTGATTTTAGAATTTAGCACCATTTTAGCACCACTATTTAGCCTTTATTAAAAAGATGGTTCTTTTAATTTTACCGCTTTACTGGATTGAGATACATCAATGTTTACACACAGACATGAAAGAATGTAAAACAGAGAAGAAGCCAACCTATCAGCAATAAGTTGGCTTCTCTGTTTTTAATGGAACATATAGAACCAGGGCATTATCGTTATCAACAATAGCATCAATAAAAACACATAAAGTACCATCCGTAATGTCCGGTTCGGGCATTTCCTCTTAAAGAAAGCAGATACTATGTTTAGATGCAGCAGGATATGTACGGCAAGCAGAACAAGCAATGCCACTCCTGCCCATAAATGAACATCGCCCCAACCGTGTCTTCCCAATCCACACAAATGAGAACACCATGAATCGGCACCATGCATTCTTACGGCATGGCGGGAAGGAATGACAACTTCCAAAATAAAACCGCTTACGCTAACTAATGCTATCACAATCAACATGGCAAGGTCAATGGCGATATTGACCGGCCTTCTATTCTTTGTCATTGATCCTTATTGTTGTGGTGATGGCATTCGTGGTGATGCTCATGCGATGAACAGCCGATACCGGAATCCGTGATTTTCCCATTCAGATAACCGGTTACGACATTCAGGATGTTCCCGGAGCAACCCCTTATCACTTTTATATGATGGGATGTAAGGACATTCAAGGCCCCTTGTCCCATATTTCCTGCCAGCATTACACTGACCCCCATATTCTCCAATACCCCGGCTATGTCAGACTTACATCCGCATCCTTGGGGGGACGGTATCATTTCGCTGCTCAGAATTTGATTGTCTTGACCTATTGTCAATACAGTGTAATACTCACAGTGACCGAAATGGTCATCAACCATATTCTCTTTGGTCGGAATTGCAATTTTCATCATAATCTATTTTTTTTGTTAATGTAATCTATCGTTGCGCTCATTAGATTTATGTCAGTCAAGGCTTCATCTCTGGGACTTTAAGAGGGCATCCTTTTACGCAATTGCCGCACTTGATACAATCGGGATGGAGGAAACCCTCTTCGTCATTCCGGCTCTCATAAGGCTTCAGCTGCATGGGACACACTGCAGAGCACAGCTTACATCTGGTAGTGCATTTTTCGCCTACCAGAATGCGACGGTAGTTGTTGGGAAGTCTGCCGCTGCGAGGAGTCACCCATGCAGATAGCGATCCCATAGGGCAAAACGAGCACCATGTGCGCGGAGCGTAAATAAAAGAAAGAGTCACGCCTACAATAGTGGTAATCAGTATGATTGTCCAGAATACACGTCCCATGTCGTTCCAATCTCCCCAGGCCCGGTACATCTGTATGCCGAACATGGTGAAGATGAACATCACCATGAAGATACGGAATCCTTTTGTGCGTACAAACACCGGAATAGGCCTGTGCGGTGAATATTTCGTCAGTACACGGTCATAGAAGTTACCACGTGGGCAAGCATTGCCGCACCACCACCGTCCTTTGCGCACGGCAAATGCGACAGGTGCTATCATGCAGATTATGGCAAGGAAACCGATAACCGGCCAGAAATAGCCAACGACAAGATATATCAACAGAATCCAGTATAACGGGAAGCCCTTTCGGGGCAGTGAACGAAAAAATTGTTTATGAGCCATGGGGTTCTTACTTGTTTACATCATTTTACGACTGCAAAGTTACACAATTTACTTTATTGACACAAACGATAAAACAGATGATAATATTGATAATATCGATTACATGGTTATCGGGAACTTTTTAATACGTTGGTAGAGCATGGTTGCTGGGATGATGGCCTTTATTGCATCGGCAAGGATGTTGAGCAACCGTTCACGCACGAAATTGCGGTGAACCACAAAGGCTATCTCACGACTCGGTTCGGGGTTTGCGAATATGCGGACATTTGCTTGCTGGCATTTTCTGAGAAGTGGCACATGCAGTTCAGGAATGATTGCATACCCACCGTTCTCATCCACGATTTTGATGAGGGTCTCTACGTTTCCAGCTTCATATATGGCATGCCTGCCGGTGATATTGTTACAGAAAGGGAAAACACCGCGATTGGGACAATAACCTTCACGTAGCACCCAGACGCTATCTATAGGAAGGAGGTCTGCCTGCAAAACAGTGTCATTATGGATAGACGATTCCGGGGAGACATAAGCCATGAGCCGTTCCTGAAAAATCGGGATTTCCAGCAACTCGCTGTTGTTGACAGGTGTCGCCATAAGCGCGATATCAATCTCCCCACGTTTCAGTTTTGAGACAAGGGTGGAAACACTCGCTTCCTCGACATGCAGATGTATGTCGGGATGGCTTTCCGACAGATATTTAAACATCTTGGGTAAGAGATATGGCGCAACCGTTGAAATTGTCCCAAGCGAGATATTTCCAACGGACTCTCCTTTTCTTGTGGCCACCAGTTCTTTGACCTGTGCGGCATTGAACAACACTCGCTTTACCCGGCCGATGATTTCTTCACCGACAGCCGTCGGCTTCACCGGATGACTGTTGCGATCAAATATAGTCACATCAAGTTCTGTCTCCAGTTTTTGAACAAGTGAAGACAAGGTTGACTGCGAAACGCCGCACGACTCCGCCGCCTTTGCAAAATGGCGGTATTTATCAACCGCCACTATGTATTCCATTTGCTGAAGTGTCATATAACTTTGTTTGTATTCGATAATTTCGATGCAAACATGTGCTTCATTGTATGCGTTCTAATTTAAATATGAGCTCATTTAATGAAGCTATTTTGTTTAGTGGTGATAGTATTTTAATAAAAGAAGGATGTGAAATAAAAAAATACAAAGAGAGAGATTTTTCTCAAAAAAGCAGTTTATTGACTCCCACTATTATTAGATAGTTGAGATTAGCTGTGTTCAAATTTTTACTTCCTACTAATAGAAATCCGTGGATAAGAAATTAACCTATCCACGGATTTTTATTTGTAACGTTGTTTTTTACTTTCTCTTTTTCAACACATAGAACCTGGCGGTTTCACCTTCTGGTTCATTGCCAACCGAGTCTGTCATAACAATGTTATTGTCATCCTTCACTTTATAGAAGGTATGCTCACCGCTTGAGGGACGTACAAGCATCAGTACATTGTCATCGAGTACTTTGAATACTCCGCTTGCCTCGTCATGCCCATCCTTTTGGTCAATGTAATCCTGCTCAATCTGATATGTACCGTCAGCCTTGATGGTGAGCACAGTCTTTATGCCCGATCCATCAGCCGCAGGGAATGTTCCCTCGTAAGTTCCTGCTACGGATGCCAAATCCAGATTGTTTTTATCGGAAGCCGTGTTACCCACCACGCTTGTTGTATCCTTACCAACTACACTTCGGGCAGCCTTCTTGTCAGAGCAAGAAGCAAAGACTGCAAGAGCTGCAACTGCCAAAATCATCAAATTCTTTTTCATATTTTACTGTGTTTATTGTATATTGGTTATTTGTTGGCGGAACATGCCGCTTTGAATTTACAAATTTAGATAAAATTCCCGAGTTATAAGCCAGTTGAGATAAAAAACCTAATAGATTTCCTTCCCGAAGAGCCGACAACATGGAAAATCAAGGCCGACATACGCTCAATCCTATTTTTCGTGCTCTAAGTCACAATTATTTATTATCTTTGAGGTCTTATTGTTTAACCCTCTAAAAGTTAGGCTTATGAGATCAGTATGCGGCCTTGACGTTCACAAAGATAGTGTATATCTTTGTATTTTGAGCGAGGATGGCGAATTAACTGCATCAGATGCGTGATTTGTTGCTCGCCCATCATGTGGAGAAAGTGTCCATGGAGAGTACGAGCGTCTACTGGATTCCCATTTGGCGCATTCTTGCGCCCCATTTTCACCTGCAGCTCGTCAACCCTTATTTCATCAAACAGCTGCCTGGACACAAAGTGATGTTGCTGACGCGCAATGGATTGCCGAGTGCACGATGAAAAATCTTATCAGTAGCAGTTTCGTGCCACCTGAGGATATACAGCAACTCCGCCAGTACGACAGACGTATCTTCGACCTTGACGAGGAAATCGTCCGCAAGTTGTCCAAACTTGACGCCGTGATGCAGCGATGCAATATCCGACTGAGCAATTATGTGTCCAACGTGGACTGCAAGAGCTACAAGGACGTGGTGCGGAAAATATCCGAGGGTGTGACAGACCCGGAGATTCTGATAGAGGTAATCCACGGACGCATCATCAAACATCACGGCAGGGAAACAATACTGGCCTCGCTGACCGGTGTCGTATCACAAGCGGAGATAGACGTGCTCAGGCAGTTGCGTGAGGAGCTTGACCTGGCCGAGGAACACAAGCAGGAGTGCCTTGAGAGAATGTTGGAGATATGCCAGGAGAAATATCCTGACGAGTTGAGACGGTTGCAGACCATACCTGGAGTAAGTGAGCGTACGGCCACATCATTGATCGCAGAGATCGGAACGGACATGAGCAAGTTCGAAACGGCCAACCACCTTGCAGCCTGGAGTGGGCTGAGACCGAGAAACGACGAGTCCAACAGGAAGTTCAAGTCACGTCGCATAACTCACGGCAATGTCTATTTGCGTAAGAACATCATTCAGTGCGCATGGTCTGCAAGCAGGACAAAGGACTGCTTTTTCAGCAGATTCTCCTACCACCAGACGCAAGTCAGAAAGAAAAACAAGATGAAGGTCATTGTGGCTGTGGCTAGAAAGTTGTTAGTTGCCGCATGGCATGTAATCCACGACAAGACGGATTACGTTGACTTCCAAAAACAAGATCGTCAATCGCCCGCTTCAAACGGGTGACAACGATATACCACTCATGGAAAGGCTATTATCTTTGTGATGGTTCTGACCTCGCTTGCAAATTAACTTATTCCACGGGTGGCCATGGAAGCCAGTTTGAGCCTTGAGCTCGAAGAGGAAAGTATGATAATCCCCTACACCCGCGTAAACGTGGGTGTGGGATGTTATGTGCCATTTTAAGAAATACTTGACCAAAGTCCTTTGTTTTAGTTACTCCTTACCCGGAAATCTATTAGTTTTTATAGAGGAAAGATACAAAAAAAATATCGTGCCAATGGCGGATTGTCGATAAAAATGGCTATCTTTGCTCATTGTCAATCCTGCGGCATACGCCACAAAGAAACTTCAAACCCTACATTTATTATATAGAACATGGATATTCTCTTTTTGGTTTTAGGCATCGTCGTCGGTGCGGTGTGCGGTTATCTTCTTGCCAACAACGGCAGCGCGGGCGTCAAGGCCAAGGCCGAAATGCTGCAACAGCAGCAGGAACAGTCTGGGGCCCAGCTCGCCGACGCGCGCGGACAGGTGGAGCGGCTCGCGTCGGACCTCGCCGCGGCTGTCACGGCGCGCAAGGCCGCCGAGGAGCAGTTGGCCTCGGCCCGCGAGGACTTCAAGGCTCAGAAGACGGATATGGACCGCGTGCACTCCGCCCAGGTGGAGCAGCTGCGCAGCCAGTATGCCGAGCAGTTGCAGGACTTGCGCGGCCAGCACGCCACGCAGTTGGAGGAGCTGCGCCGCCAGCAGAAGGAACAGTTGGAGAAACAGTCGGAATTGATACGCGAGCAAATCAACACGGCCTCGGAAGACATCCTGAAGAAGCGCGCCGAGGAGCTCTCCACTACCAACAAACAGCAACTCGACCTGCTGCTCAATCCCCTGCACGACAGTTTGAGGCAGATGCGGCAGAGTGTGGAGCAGAGCAACAAGGACAGGCTGACGTCGCTGGAGAACCTGCGGGCCACCATCAAGGCCAACCAGAAACAGGCCGAGGCCTTGGGCGAGAGGGCCGACAAGCTCACCGAGGCCCTCACAGGCGAGACCAAGACGCAGGGCAACTTCGGCGAGTTGCGGCTGCACACGCTCTTGGAGAACATGGGCCTGCAGGAGGGACTGCAATATGAGGAGCAGTCGATGCTGAAGGAAAACGGCGAGGCGGTGCGCGACGATGAGACGGGGCGCAAGAAGATTCCCGACGTGATACTCCACTTCCCCGACAACCGCGACGTGATCATCGACTCGAAGATGTCGCTCACAGCCCTCAACGACTACTACAACGCCACCGACGAGGCGCAGCGGGAGGACGCCTTGAAGCGGCACGTAGCCTCCGTGAGGAAGCATGTGGACGAGCTGGCCAAGCAACGCTACCAGTTCTACACGCCCAAGGGGAAGAAGACCCTCGACTTTGTGATGATGTACATCTACAATGAGGGCGGCCTGCAGTTGGCGCTGGCCAAGGATCCGACACTCTGGAAGGAAGCCTACGACAAGGGGGTAATCATCTCCGGCTCGCAAACGCTCTATATGATGCTGCGCGTGTTGGAAATGACATGGCACCAGGTGCGCCAGGCCGAGAACCAGGAGGACATCATGCGCGCCGCCAACGAGATCGTGAACCGCGTGCAGGTCTTCTACGAGCGCTTCCGCAATGTGGACGACCAGTTGGCGAAGACCACCAAGGCGTTTGCCGACTTGAAGAACTCCACCGCCCCCTCAGGCCAGAGCATCACCACCGCAGCCCGCAAACTGTTGAAGTATGGCGCCACGGAGAATACCAAGCGCAAATACAAACTGCCTGAGGCCGACGACGGTGGGGAGGAGGGAAAGCAGATAGAGGCTGCCCAATAGACAGTCGGGAGCCTCTGCGCAGGGCGTCTGCCATCTGCCTGCCAACAGAAAAAGCGGAACCTTTCGGATGACCGAAAAGTTCCGCTTTTCCGTTGCCGGGCCTGCCGTTGGCGGCAGTCCTCACGATGACCGCATGGGAGACTCCCGCCGGGCCACTCGTGGCCACTTGGGGATCGAGGCTACATGTATCCGAGCCAACGGAGGATGTCGTTGAGGTTGGCCACTATCATGAGCAGGAGCAGGAAGCCGATGCCGAAAATCTCGGCCCACTCCATGAACTTGTCTGAAGGCTTGCGCTTCGTGATGATTTCCACCAAGAGGAACAGCACGAATCCGCCATCGAGCGCGGGGATGGGGAGAATGTTCATAAAGGCGAGGATGATGCTCAGGAAAGCCGTCATCATCCAGAAGGCGTGCCAGTCCCACTTGTCGGGGAAGAGGCTGCCGATGGCTCCAAAGCCGCCGAGGTTCTTCACGCCGTCGGAGGTGAAGACGTAGCGCATGTCGCTGATGTAGCCGCCCAGGACATCGAAGCCATATTTCACGCCCGCGGGGAAACTCTCAAGGAAGCCGTAGCTGACGTGGGTCTCCTTGTAGTCCTTGAACGGGCTCGCAGCCGCGTAGCCCATCATCAAGTCGGGCG
Source organism: Bacteroidales bacterium (assembly GCA_004555055.1). Lineage (GTDB taxonomy): Bacteria > Bacteroidota > Bacteroidia > Bacteroidales > Bacteroidaceae > Alloprevotella. The sequence continues at coordinate 7,473 of SFJN01000187.1, forward strand.
TGAGCGTGGTGGAGAGCGTGTCGACCTTGCCTGTCTGCACCCGTCTCACAGCCAGCGTCACCGTGCGCAGCCTCAGGCTGTCGTCGCGCGTCTTGGCTCCCGTCAGTGCGTCGGCTATGCGTCCTGTGGCCTCCTTGTAGCTGTTGTAGCTGTCGAGGGGCTTGCCGTTGAGGGCGATGATCTCGTCGCCTTTCTGCAGCTGCATCCTCCAGGCCGGCGACTCGATGCTGTCCTTGGAGTCGGCCGTGAGGGCGATGCGCCTCATCACGGTGTCGACCTTGTTCTCCATAAAGGGCTCCATGAAGCGTGGCGAGGACTTGAACATATCCAAGAGGTTGAGTTCGCCGGGCAGGTTGACCCTTACTTTCTTGCCGCCACGCAGCACGTCGCACCAGTTGGCGCGCGATATGTCGCGATAGACATCGGTGTTGAAGTCGCGGAACTCTCCTCTGTCGGTGCCCAACAGAATATCATGGTCCTGGAAGCCGTAGCGTTTGGCCTCCTGGCTGAACTTCATTCCGAGCGACATGTCCTTGGTGGCGACGTAGGTCTCGCCCCAATGGAACATGATCATGCTGTAGATGAAGAGCGCGAGCAGCAGGTTGACGGTGACGCCAGCCACCATGATGATGAGGCGTTGCCATGCGGGCTTCGTGCGGAACTCCCATGGCTGCGGGTCGCGCTTGAGTTGTTCGGTATCCATGCTCTCGTCCACCATGCCGGAAATCTTGCAGTAGCCGCCGAGGGGCAGCCAGCCGATGCCGTAGGTGGTCTCACTGTTCTTGGGCTTGAACTCGAAGAGGTGGAACCATGGGTCGAAGAAGAGATAGAACTTCTCCACTCTCACGCCGAAGAGCTTTGCCGTGAGCATGTGACCCATTTCGTGGAGCAACACCAGCAGGGAGATTGCCATCATGAACTGGAGCGTCTTGATGAGAAAAATTTCCATGTTTTGTTTCTTTGATTCTTTTTGAGGGTTATGGGACTGATGTAGGGGGTGGGTATGTGTGTAGTA
>SFJN01000188.1 GCA_004555055.1 Bacteroidales bacterium
ACTGGATTATCATTGGTCCTATCGACCTGAAACAGAATGCAGAACCAGTCATCAATCATGAACTTGCGCACGTAAGGATGAGACATTCGTGGGATGTGGTTCTCTGCGACCTCACCTGCAGCCTATTATGGTTCCTGCCTTTTGCGTGGATGTTACGTCAAGACCTGGTGGATGTGCATGAGTTTCAGGCAGACGAGGCGGTATTGCAGGGAGGCGTGACGTTGGATGAATACGAGCATCTGCTGGTGCGCAAAGCAGTACAGACACAGGTTCTGCCCATCATGAACACTCTACGCCGTGGAGCTGTGAAGAAGCGTTTTGCCATGATGCATTGCGGTCGTTCATCCCGTTTGTCACGGATCAAACTGCTATATCTCCTTCCTGCCCTTGCAGCTTGTTTGTGGGTGTCAGCCAAAGCCGAGATATACACGACCTATCTCAACGGCAAGCTCTTGACACAAGAAGAACAGAAGGCCATCGACCCCAGCACAATAGAACATGTTACCGTGTTGAAAAGCCAGAAAACAATATACGTTGAGACAAAGACCGTATCTGTTCCTGCCAATAACGACGGGTTGAAACCTGGGACAAGTCCAGAGAACACTAACTTTGACAATGTTGAACAAATTCCCCAATTCCATGGTGGCGATGAAGCTATGTATAAATACATTTCCCACCATATACGTTATCCGAATATTGCCATCGAAAATGACGTAGAAGGAGCCGTCAACGTGGAGTTCTTCGTTGAAGAGGATGGGAGCATCACGCAAGTGAAAGCCTTGGAGCCTTCGCCTGCGTCAGGTAAAAGCAACATTGTGGCGACTTCCAATCGGCAGGAACGAAGTGAAATATCCTCCACTGACACAGAAAAGGGAATCCGTGCTTTGCAGGAGTATTCAGAGGAACTTATCCGAGGTATGCCTCCGTTTGAGCCAGGGCAAAAACAAGGCATGCCTGTTCGTGCTAAAGTGACCTTGCCTATAACGTACCAACTCAACTGAAAAACGAGGCAAGAGCAGAGAGCAGGCTTGTTTGCACTATGCCTTGCAAGGAGGAAGAAGACCGAAGATCAACTGTCGTAGCCCTATCTTATTGACAACAATTGATTATCCGTCAAAATGACGGACAGCCCTTGTTATACCCTTATAATAACCCTAAAATATTAAAAGTATGATTACAAAAGCATCCATCCGTCGTCTCCTGTGGCGTCACTGTTATGGCCTCCACCATATGAACTACAGGAAAAGTTCAACCAAGAGGAATTGAAGAAACTGATAGATATTATTGAAAAGGCAGACAGAAGGAACAGCACTCCAATAAAACATTAACAACAATGAAAAATATTTTAGCAACCATGACGGCCCTTGCACTGACGATAGGAGTGCAGGCACAAGAAGAGACTGTTGACACGGCTCAGCTCGTGGCGGATGCGCGGTCTGCCGGGACTGATAGTGAAAGCAGAGAGTGAGGCGCACACGTTCTGCCTTGCAGGGCTTCGCCAAGAGGCATCGCCCATTACAGCCCCAGAGCAAAGGGTCGATGTGCTCCGTATGAAATACGCCAAACTGTAGAAGCATAAGAACGAAATTCTTAGCAACCGCCAATATGCCAAGAATCCCATGTACTATGTGCCCAATCTTCAGGGCAGTATCACGGACATGAACGTCTTCAACCACGACGGACAGCAACTTCTCTTTGCCAATGGCGGTCATCCGCTGCTGACGAAGGCCCACGTATATCAACCGCTGGAAAAGGAATAAGACAGATATGCAGCGACTCCTGTACATTATATTATATATAGCACTGACCGTCCATGCATCCGCTCAGGTGCGAGTGACGGGGCGGGTGATAGATTTGCAGAACAAGCCCGTGAATGATGTCATTGTGAAAATGGTAATCGGCACGAAGACGCTGGCGTTTACCAGCACGAATGCGAAGGGCGAGTATGCGCTGGAGGTCAAGAGTGCGCCGACGGGGGAGGTGACACTACAGTTCAATCACATCAGCTATGAGAAGGAGTCGGAACGTGTGACGCTGAAGGAGTGGGTGACCAAGGTGAACATGCTGCTGACTATGAAGAGAATCAGCCAGAAAGAGGTGACGGTGAAGCCTGACATGCTGCGGCAGAAGGGCGACACGCTGAGCCATAACCTGGCGTCGTTTCTTGGCAAGGGTGACGTGACGCTGGAGGATGGACTGAAGCGGCTTCCGGGAGTCGATGTGTCGAAGAATGGTGGCATCAGTTATATGGGCAAGCCCATCTCGCAGTTCAACATCGAGGGGATGGAGCTGCTGGGCGGCAAGTATAACCTAGCGACGCGGAACATTCCTGCGGATTATGTGACGAATGTCGAGATAGTGCGTAATCACCACAGCCGACGGGTGGAGAAGGACGTGCCGAGCAACGAAGTGTCGATGAACATCAGACTGTCGAACAAGGCAAAGTTCAAACCGTTCGGACAGGAGGAGGCGGGGGCGGGCAACATGGAGGACGGCAACGATAAGTTACAAGCCCTGCTGGGACTGACTGGCATGATGTTCACGAACAAGTTCCAGACCATCTGCTCGGTGAAGGGTGGAAACTACAAGGACTTTGCGCGGGCCGACATGTACGGCCACTTCGGCGGTTCGGACGTGAGCACCTGCGCCACAAGCCTCTTTGGCGGCTTCGATGGCGGTGCGCCTCCGCAGGGGCTGTACCTCTACCAGCGTAACGGCATGGCAACTGTGAACGAAATCCTGCGTACGGACTCGTTCACGACCATGAAGGTGTACGCCGACTTCAGCTACCACCGCGCTACGCACGACACCAGCCAGAGTACGACGTACCTGGCCAACGGTAGTGATTACGTGACCGTGAGCGAACAGATATCGCCAATAACAAAAATTCACCTGCCGAAGCTGTCGGTGAACTACCTGAAGAACGCAGATCGCGTGTATCTCAGCGAGACGTTTGTGCTCAAAGGGAAGTTTGAGCAGAACGAGGGGGATGTGGTGGCCAATGAGTCGCTGGTGGAGCAGCGACGGAAGACATCATCGTTTGAGGTGTGCAACGAATTCTTCTGGATGAGCAGAACTGAGAAGGGTGACCGGCGACACGTTCATGCCAACGTGTCGTTCAAGCGGACACCAACGCTAAGGCTGTCTTTCAGCCAAGACAGTATGGACTACGGTCAGACGGCGCAGTCCTCGACGCTCAGTATGAACGTCGGCTCGTCATTCCAAATCCCCATCGGCTCGTCGTTCTGGCTGAACCTGCCCGTCAGCGTGTCAGCAATGTATGATGACTTGGAAACAGAACGTTGTGGCGAATACGAACTTCGCAACTTAGGAGTCGGGGATTTGAAATCCTCTCCAACAGATAGAAACGACATTCGCGGCTGGGCCTTCACGCCGACCCTCAACCCCGGCTTCGAGATTCATTCCAAGAACCACCGCTTCTACCTGAGTACGGGCATCGGTGCTGCGCTGAAGGGACTGTACTATAACAAACTCAACTACACAAAGCCCGTGTTCAATCCCTCGATGGGCATCAACTACACCTTCTCGGCCAACAGCAAGCTGTCGATCTCGACGGGCTACACGACCTCGATTGGCGACATGATGACGCTGCTGACGGAGCCGATGCAGGTTGACTATCGCTCGGTGCGTACCTCGTCATGCATCATTGGCGAGTCCGACACCTGGCACACGTCGGGAGAGTGGAAGTGGCAACTGCCCATGCAGTACTGCACGCTGAGCCTCGCCGCCAGCCACAGCGAGGGCAAGCAGAACACGCTCACGTCACAGAGCGTCAGCGGCATCGACATCAGCAATACATCTCTGCTTCGCGACAGTCGCAGCAGCTCCACCAGTTTCTCCGTAGCCGCCACGAAGAACATCCCCTCGCTCTTCGCCAAGTTCGGTGCAAACGGCCGCTACAGTTTCGGCAGCGGCGAACAGGCCGTGAACGAGACCGCCATCGATACTCGCACGAACAGCTATGCCCTGCACGGCAACACTACCATCACCCCCGTCCCTTGGCTCGAATTGCGGTACGACATCGATTATGGTTGGTCGCGCTCCCGTTATTCCGAAAAAAGTAATACTACCACCTCCATCTCCCACAGCGGTGCTGTCCACATCTTCCCCATCGCCACCCTCGACCTCTCACTGGACTATGACCACGTGCGCCGCCAGCTCACCGCCGACCAATACAAGCGTATGTCACTCTACAACGCCTCCGCCCAGTACAAATGCAAGCGTCTCGTCCTTCGCCTCGAACTCGACAACCTCCTGAACCAGCGCCACTACGCCTATACCATCTTCAACGGCATCAACACCTGCACTTATGACTACACCCTCTGCGGCAGAACCGTCATGCTCAGGGCCACGTTCAAACTGTAATGAACATTATTGTTGTCCGATAAAACTCCAAAGAGCATAAATATCCTGCCCGAAGTCTTTTAAAACTGGACTTCGGGCTTTTTTCAAAAAGTAAGCCTCCTCTAATCAAATAGACTTGGTTCAGGAGGTATTTCGGCTCACTCGATAAATGCCTTTGCAGAATCATTCAATGCGAAGATAAAAGCATTCAGAGCGTCCTTGAGAGGAGTGTCGGATATAAGGTTCTTCCTTTTCAGAGTTACAAGGTTGTATGCTTAATTCCCTAGGTTT
>SFJN01000189.1 GCA_004555055.1 Bacteroidales bacterium
ACTGGTTCGGCTGGCCTCCTGGTACTACGATGGCGGCAACAACGCCATGAGCACACAGGCCCGGGAACTTGCCGGGAAGTTTGCCCCGTGGTGCCGAAAGACATTCGGCGTCCGGGAATCTGACTGGTACATTGACCCGGCGTGCAAGGCCCTGCGCAAGGAGCTGGAGCTGTTTGGCATCCAGTCTACCGGGGCCGACAACAACGGCCACGATGTCAAGGGCAACCGTAAGGGCATTGAAGTGGGCATCGAGTACGCCCAGAACTGCATCCAGGAGGGGCGGTTCTTCCTGCTGGAGCAGGACGAGTACGGGCATCTGGATTTTATCCGGGAGGCGGGCATGTACTGCGTGGATGACCACGGGCATCCCGTGGACGCATATAACCACGCAATGGACGAATTCCGCTATGCTGTAAATCATTTCGTGAAGAACTATGTGTACTAAGGCGGTGTGAGATGGCCGACATCATCAAGAATGGAGTGAATAGAGTGGCGGAGACGCTGAACATATTTCGAAAAGACGTATTTGATATGGAGGGCGTTCCGGCGTTTCGGCAGTTCTACATGCTGTACGTCTGGCCCTGGAAATACGTCTATAAGGGATTCTACGATGCGTGGCACACTGTCCCGGCCATCTCCATCGCTCATCCAAAGGGAAACACCCGGCGGCTCGCCACGGTAAACGCCGGGAAGATGGCGGCGGCGCAGCTTGCCAGGTACGAATGGACGGAACACTGCGATATCACGGCCACCAGAAATGGCGAAGAGGATGCGGACACAGACCCCCTGAACGAGTATATCCATCATGTCCTGACGGAGAATGGGTTCTGGACCGCCTTTGGCGACCTTCTGGAGAAGGCCAACGCCCTGGGCGGTGGCGCCATTAAGGAGTGGTGCGAGGTTCCCAAGGATCGAAACGGGAATGACACGGGAGAGCCGCGCGTGAGACTGTCCTACCACATGGCCGACCAGTTCATCCCGACCCGCTGGACCAACGGAAAGGTCACAGACGCCATGTTCGTGAGCCGGGAAGCGAAGGACGGTTACTATTACAGCCTCGTCGAATGGCACCGCTGGGCCGGGGAAACGTACCGGGTAACAAATGAGCTGTACCGAGTCCCCATCAAGGACACAGCAGAGCCGCAGAACATTCTGGGCTGGTGGTATCCCCTCAACGCTATCTATCCGCTTTTGTCCCCGGCGACGGACCTCCCTGTCACCCGGACCATGTTCCAGTACATCCGCCCATTCGGGGCGAACTTTGCGGATGATAACAGCCCCCTGGGTGTGTCTGTATATGCAAGCGCTATGGACACACTTCACGCGCTGGATGTCTGCTTCGATAGTTTCCAGAGAGAGTTCCTGCTTGGTCGAAAGCGGATCATCGTCCCGGCAAGAGCCATTCGGACGGTGACATCTCCCAGCGGTGCGCAGGTGCGATATTTTGACGCCAACGACGAGGTGTACGAGGCCCTGGCCACTGACGATACCGATTCGCTCAACATCAAGGACAATTCGGTAGAGCTACGGGTAGAGGAACATGTGGCGGCGATGAACGCCCTCCTCTCTATCCTCTGTACGCAGGTCGGATTCGACCCCGGGGCGCTGTCGTTCGACCGAAACGGCGGGCTTAAGACTGCGACCGAAGTCGTCAGCGAGAACAGCCGGACATACTCCACCGTATGTGCAAACACAGCGATTTTGACCACGGCTCTCGAGGATATGGTCAGAAGTATCATAGAACTCGCATCTGCATATGGCGTCACCTGGAAGGGGACGCTGGTCAGTGAACTGGCCGCAGGGGGCTTCAATGTCTCTGTTCGGTTTGATGACGGCATCATCCAGGACCGACAGACCAACATCAACGAGGGTATTATGCTGGTCAACAATGGCCTCCAGAGCAAGTACACATTCCTCACCGACACCATGGGCCTGACGCCGGAGCAGGCGGAGGCCGAGATTAAACGCATCAAGGATGAGCAAGCCATCGGCCCGGAGGTCATCGACAAGCTGGACGGCTTTGGAGCGTAAGCCATGGATTTTGATAAGCTGGCCGCGCCGCTGGTACAGGTGTATGAGGAAGTCACTGACCAGATTTTAGAGAACATCGCCAGACATTTTAACACGGGCAAGGGCTTACCGACCATTGACTGGCAGATGCGCAAGCTGGCTGAAATGGGCCAGCTACGGCAGGAAAATATCCGCATCATCGCCAGGAAAACCCGGCAGAACCCGGAACTGATCCGCATTGCGCTGGAAAACGCCGCTGGACAGGCGCTGAAACACGCAGAGCCGGAACTGAAAGAGGCTGTTCGCCGTGGCTATCTCCATGACGGCGGACCGCTGGAAGCCTCCAAAGGCGTTGAACGAGTGTTTACATCCTACCAAAGGCAGGCGGAAGACACCGCAAACCTGGTCAACACAGTCATGCTGGACAGCGGTATGCAGTCTTACCGTCGTGTGGTGTCTGATGTGGTGCAGTATGAGCAGGCGGCTATGGCTGTTACGCAGGCAGACGCTGCCCAGAACATTCTGAACACGGAGACGGCTAAGGTACTGACGGGTGTCAGCTCCCGCCAGGAGGCCCTGCGGCGGGCTATCAAGCGCATGGCTGACAACGGTCTGACAGGCTTTGTGGACCGTGGCGGCCACAACTGGCAGCCAGAGTCTTATATCAACATGGACATCCGCTCCACCTGCGGCAACGTGGCGACGGAGGCGGTATTTGCACGGAATGAGGACTACGGAAACGACCTTTTCTGGGTGACGGTCAAGTCCACCGCCCGCCCCCTGTGCTACCCGTGGCAGGGCAAGGTAATTTCCAGGAACGACCGTAGCGGCTATGTGGAGGATTTAGACGGCAACCGCGTGGAGATCATCCCCATCAGCTCCACCAGCTACGGGGAACCTGCGGGGCTGTACGGCATCAATTGTGGGCACGTCCCGCCGAATGTGTTTACACCCGGATTTACCAAAATTCGTGGAGAAGTTCCGGACAGAGCCGAAAACGACAGGCGTTACGCCGAAAGTCAGGAGCAGCGTGGGATTGAAAGAAAAATCCGCTATGCAAAGCGGGAAATCGCCATGCTGGAAGCCGCCGGACTGGACGCCACAAAGGCAAAGGAAAAGTTAAAACGTGCCCAAGCAGAAATGCGGGCGTTTATCAACAGGACCGGCCGCACCAGACGGAGCGACCGGGAACAGATAGGAGGATAACATGGAATGTGAACACGTTTTCAAGGGCCACGCCGATGGCGTCACCTGTATGCGCTGCGGCCTGCGGATGACCACGGACGAGTATATGGCGTATCTCAACGCCCCGGAGGATCCGAAAGAGGAACCGGAAGCCCCCAAGAATCCCAAGCGGGCCAGAAAGCCGAAGGAGGAACCGAAGCATGAATGAAGTTCAAAAACTTCTGGCGTATCTCAAGATCTCCTATCACAACCTCACGACCCTGCACCGCAATCTGGTACATGACGACGGGTGGTTCGGCAACCACGAACAGCTGGGTGACTGGTACAACCAGATTTCTGACCAGTTGGACGACTTGACGGAAACCGGCATTGCCCTGGGCATTGCGGAGCCGTCCATCAAGGACGCTGTGCTGGCTTACTCTGGCGACATTATTACCTGCGAGCCCCGGGAGCTTCCCGAGACCCTGCGCATGACGCAGGACATTTTCCACAGAATCATCGACATGATGCAGGACGCGGAGAAAACCGTCCCTGCCGCCGTTGCCAACAAGCTCCAGGAGTATGAGTACCACTGGAACAAGGAGGCCAACTACAAGATCGCCCATGCCATCGGAAGCGCTGACCGTGGCGGTCCTGCGGTTGAGGATGACGATGATTGACGGCGCCGCACTGGCGGCCATTGAAGCCATCCTCCGCAAGGGTGACCGGGTGGAGATCATCCCCGTCAAGGACGGCGTGAAGGTCGTCCGCATCCGCCGGGAGGAGGTGAAAACATGATTGGGATTCCTCTCGAATTCTTTCACTGCGCACATTGCGGAGAAAATTTAGAGCATGCCTTTTTAGCAAAGCACAATGAGCTGCGTTGCCCGAAATGCGGAGGTATAAATGGTTTTGTCGTCATTGGCGGCGGCAAACCCGTCCCCGGGTCCGGTGGAAACGGAGGCACCGGCGGAGACGCATAAAAAACAATACCGTTCCCACCTCTAAGCGTTGAGGCGGAAGAGCTAAGTGGAGCTGAGTTGTTGCAGATTTTGCAACAGCAGGCCCCCTTTTTTCGTTGTCAGCGGCGCAAGCCGTTTACATACCAATTCGCCCAGCTTCACGGCGTGAAAGAAAGCCCGCCCATCGTTCTGTGGGCGTAAAACGGAGGACGTTATGGCATTTACCAGAAAGTTTTTGACAGACCACGGAGTTCCCGAGGACCAGGTGGACGCCATCATGGCGGAGCGCAACCGCACCCTGACGGACTATGTACCCAAAACCGACGTGCAGTCCCAGATTGACGCGGCGGTGGCAACGGCCCGGACGGAAGCAGCCAACCAGGTCAAGGTGGAGGACAGCGACGCCTACAAGGCTTTGCAGGCAGAGCTGAACAAGACCAGGGCCATCGGTTCTGAGGATTTCTCCACGGTCAAG
>SFJN01000190.1 GCA_004555055.1 Bacteroidales bacterium
GTTGGTCATGTAGGTGCAGATGGGGCTCTGGGTGTCGTCTAGGAGGTCAGTGTTGGTGTTGAATACTGCCGAGAAGGGCACGGTGCCTTCGGGGTCAACGGTCACGGCCTTGGGTTCCGACACGTTGTTGGAGGGGTTCTGGTCGCCATCGTAGACGATGCGGGCAAAGGCCTGCTGGTCGCCAGTCTCGGTGAAGATGGCACCTACGTAGATTCTTGCGGTTTTGCCGGGGGCAAGACCTCCGTATTCAGCGCTTTCGCCGACTACGGTTTCGCTCTCGCCGTTCTTGGCAACAATCTGTACGGTGAAGTTGCCGCTTGTGGCAGAACCTTCGTTCACTACGGTCACATAGTAGGGGATACCGGTGTTGGCGGTAGCAAATTCGGGAGCCTCCACTTCGCTGATGGCGAGGTCGTTGGCAAAGACTTCAGTGATGCTGAACTCTTCGAGGGTAATCCAGTCGAAGACGTTCTTGGTGAGCCAGTGGAGGGCGACGTTCCATTCCCGGAGGCCTCGGGAGTGAACTTTGCGGTGAAGTGGTTCGAGCCGAGGTTGCCGTAGAAGGGGTTCTTGAATTCGCGTTCGCTGTAGAACACGTTGGTGAGGGCATCGACAGTGGATCCCATTCCGGCTACGAAGTCGAAGTCGTGGAGGTTGGTGGGATGGTCTTCCTCGTCGTAGGGATAGTTGATGTTGATGGTCATCTGCACCTTGTAGGTCTTACCGCCCTCGAGTTTGATGGCGGGCGAAACGGCATAGTCGTCGCTATCGCCGGGGTTGTTGGTGTAGAGCATCAGACCCGTAGGAGCGTAACTGCTGTACCAGAAGCGGGTTCCGTCATTGTTGTTGTCGATGATGGTCCATGCTTCACCTTCTTCATAGGTATTGATGACGGAAGTGAAGGGCGTTTCGTGTGCGGGACCTGCAAGTACGTCGTTCGCGGGGAGGTCGGTGTCAGTGAAGGTGGTTTCTGCAATGCCGGAAGCCACAACCTTTTCGTCGGGATAGCGTGTCACGGTGTAGGTAACGCCCTGACCGTCGTACCATCCGCCGTGCGAGCCGGCTTCGGGGGCGGGCCAGGTTACCACTACGCTTGAACCCTTACGCTCTGCGGTGACATACATGGGGGCTGCGGGAGCGTCGGGACCGCCCCATGCGCTCCAGCTTTCGGGATAGCCCTTCTCTCCTTCCTTGCGGCAGGGAACAATGAAGTAGGTGCGTACGCCTTCGCCGGGGTCATCGTCGGTCCAGGTCATTTCCTCGCCCATCTTGCCCTCTGCAGGGATTACGGCGTAGGGAAGCGATTCAGGCGATTCGAGGAAGATGCGCACTTCGGCCAGTTCGGTAAGGTCGTTGCCGTTGACCTGCTTGGTGGGATTGGTCCACTTCAGCGTGATGCTCTGACCCTTGTCGCCGGGTTCGGACGAAACGTTGCTCACCTTTGCGGCAGCCTCTCGGCTGTCGGTTTTGTAGCTGGGGATATAGAATCCGCGCATGGTGTTGTAGCAGTTGCCCTTATAGCTGAGTTCGCCGGTCTCCTTGTTGATGGTGTAGAGAGTCTGATTCCAGGAAAAGCAGTCCATCAGAGCACCATAGATTTCGCCGGTCTCCTGGTCTACGGCGATGGTGTTGGTGTAGTACAGCTTGTAGGGTTGTTCGTATTGGGTGAGGCTCACCTTGTCCACCTCGTCGATGCGGCCGTCCTCATACTGAAGAGTGGCCAGCACGCTGCCGACGATTTCGTATTCTTCCTGTCCCTGGTCGTTCACACCCAGGCTCTTCATGGTGGGGCGTACGGCGTAGAGCACACCGTCAGCATCGTAGGCGATGGAAGGATACCAGTAGTCCATTTCGGCAAGGACGGTGAATTCGCCGTTGGTGGGGTCCACAGTTCCGAACTCGGAGTAGAAACCGTCATTGGCCTGGCGCACGGCATAGAGCTTGTGGTCGATGGGATTCTGCTTCATGTCCTCGACAATCTGCCATCCGTTCTTGACCGATGTGAAGTCGGCAACGTTGGTCTTTTCGCCGGTCTCGAGGTCAATCTTCATGAAGTACTGGGGATAGGTGATTCCCAAGTCGTAGTTGATGGCACTGTAGCCGTAGTAGGCTCCGTCGCCGTTCTCGTCCTCATACCAGGCGGCACCGAGGAGGGTGGTAATTTCCCGTAGGATTTCGTCAGTTCCTTCGTAGATGGTGCAGACCTTTTCGGTCTCGTAAGAGTTGCCGGTGTAGAACTTGATGACTCCAGGATTCTTTTCATAGTCGTCCTGTGTGGAGGCATAGATGAGTTTTCCAAGCTGCTTGTCCTCGTTGAGGGGAGCCTTGTGTGCCTGTGGACGGGTCTTGACCTCGGCCTTCTGCATCACAGAGGGGAAGGTGTGTACCCTGAAGGCGGTCTGTGCCGATGCCGATGCGGTAAGGGCAAGACCGAGAAGAAGTGTAGAAAGTTTCTTCATAATACAGGAGTAAAGAGTTAAAGATTTATTGGTTGATAGGTATTTACCGGTGGGAAGGGATTATTCTTGCGGTATTCAGCCGGCAGGGTGTGGGAAATGACGTAGACTGGGAGCATTCCAGTACGTTCTCCGTTTCGCCACCCCCTGCCGGGGGAGGGTGATTGCGGGCTGCCGTTACTTCACCATCATTTTCACGGCCCGTCCACCCTGCTTCTTGACATAGATGCCTGGGGTGAGAGTCTGGGGCTGCACGCGGCGGCCGTTGAGGTCGTAGATTTCGGCAGGAGCCTCAGCGTCGTCGGAGGTAACGGAATCTATGCCCGTGCCTTCGGGGAGCACGATGCGGAACTTGCCGGTGGAGTTGGCCCAGTAGGGGAAGGGATAGAAGTCGGGGAAGGTAATCAGCAGGGCATCGTTGGGGAAGGTGATGACGTCGCCCTCCAACTTTCCTGCCAGGCCTTTCTCCTTCACCTCTTCCTTCGTCATGCCCTGGTCGCGGAGTCCGCGGTCAGCCCTCGACCAGGGTACCATCTTGCCGATGCCGAAGTTCCATCCGCAGCCGTCTGTCATTTCCTTGATGGAGACGCATTCGGGGTCCGTAGCGTCGACTTCCATGTAGTAGTGGCGGGTATTGTCGTAGTCGTTCTTCGTGTAGTATGGATAAGTCTCTCCGTAAGGGTCGATGAGGCGGTAGTATCCGGGATTCTCGGTGCTCTCCTCGATGTCTACGGCGTAGGTAACAGGTTCCACTCCGGAAACCACTTCCTGCTCCATGTCGGCAAGGAATGCCTCGGTATACTGGCATTGTCCGAGTTTTCTCCATCCGAGGTTCAGGTAGGTAAGTTCCTTTGTGAGCCATGTGACGCGGCGGTTTGTGCCGTTGAGGTAGGGTATGGCGTAGAAGGTATAGACGCCGTCGGCCTCGTAGTCGAAGGCTACATCCTGCGAGGCGGTGATGTCCTGGTAGGGTGCGGTGCCTTCGAGCAGGGCTTTCCAGTCGTCGTTGTTCGCCTTTCCGGGGAGCATGGCCACGCGCACCTTCTCGCAGTCCTTGCCCACTCCGAAGTGTACGGTCATCTTGTCCTTGGCATCGTTCACTCCCACGAGGTCGATGTTGAGCTCAAGGTCGGGAGCGTTGGGCAGGAGGAGGCGGAAACCGGTCTTGTAGCCGCCGAAGTTGAGGTTGGCATACATCCACTGGTCGTTGGGGCTGTCCTCATATTTTACGAGGAGCGAAGCCTGGGGGAAGAGGATTTCGCCGTCCTGCATCTCGCCGCAAGCGCCTTCGTTGGCGGCGGCAACCAGACCTGTCTCCACACCGAGTTCGGTCACCTTGTAGCCGGCGATGGAGTTGATGCAAAGGGCACCGTTGCCGTCGAGGTCAAGGCCGGTGTTGTAAGCGGTGAAGTAGACGCGGAGAGGGTCCTCGGCGTGGAAGTCAACGTACGACTCGGGGTCGATTTCCTGCTGCGAGGTGTAGGCATAGTCCAGGTAGGGAGCCTTCACGCGGTACACGCCGGGATAGGCTTCGTTTTTCAGCACTTCCACGTCCCATTCGAGGCATTCCACGTTGAAGATGCGCGTCACGAAGTCGTCGCGCCAGCGGCCTTTTCCCATCGACACCCATTCGCCCTCGGTCAGTTCGGCTTGGGCAGGGGCTTGGGCGGCAGCGCTGCCGTCGAAATACTTTGCACCCTCCATCTGGCGCTGTGCCAAAGGTTGGGCGATGGCAACCTGGCAGAGGAATGCCGCTGCCACGGTCATCAGTTTCTTCAGTGTAAACATTTTTCGATATGAACTAAAGGTTATTGGTTATTGGTGAGAGTTTTTCCTTTATTTAGGGGGATTTAGGGGGATACGGGGTGAGTCCGTCTGTGCAGTCATTCCGGTCTCCACTTGCTCTTGTTGAGCTTGTAGGCAACGGTGATGGTGACGGCATAGGTCCGCCCCGAACGTCCGGCAAAGGCATCGTGTGCCACGAAGACTGCGGGGTCCATCCCTTCGGGACATACGCCTTTGGAGTTGGTAGGTATCAGTCCGGCTTCGAGTTCGGCGTTGAGGGTGAGGCTCGAGGGGAACTGGTATCCCACGCCCACTTTCACTCCGGCATCGAATCGGTGTGCGCCATCGAGCGAGAACACACTGTCGGTATATTTCAACTTCCGTCCGCCGCAGGCATATCCGTCGCCTTCGGTCTTCCGTTTGCCTGCCACTCCCACAGCACCCCATACTCCGGCGGTGGCCACAAGATAGCGGTGTTCGCCCAAACGGTGGTAGTAGTTGAGCGGCACATCCAGCTGCACGTAGTTGGTCGTGTAGGTGCGGTGCATTACGCTGTAGAGCGGTGCCACCGGCCGGCCGTCGGCATCAGTCTGGAAACGTTGGGCCTGTTCTGCGGGATTCTGGGTGATGTTTCCGTCGGCATCGAGCATGTTCCCTGCTTCGTCAAAGAGCATGTCGGGGGTGGTGGCGTCGGCAACCTGCCATCCGCGGGTGGTGAATCCGATGCTGGGTGCGATGGCAAGGCTTTGGCTGAATTCGTATTCGTAGCCCAAAGCAATCTTTCCGGCCCCTACGGTGCCTGCGGCTCCCCATTGGCTGGAGAGTCCGCCGCCGGCCTTTACGAATATGCTCTGTCCCGCCGAGGGTATGGAAAAGGCCAGTGCCATTGAAGCGGAAAGTATTTTCAGGAATCGGAAATGCTGCATTAAGGAGAGTCTGTAAGGTGACAAGTTCTGTCGGTACGCTTTTTTGAGGAGGATAAGATACGGTAAGATGAAGGTCTGGAAATCAGATGCTGGTCATCGTGATCCCACTTGGGTTCAGCGTTTGGTTTGGCGGTGACGGGTAGTCTTCTGCCTTGTTTCGGAGTGTAAGGAATACGATGGTACTATTGCCATACGGGGAAATCATCATATGCCTTAT
>SFJN01000191.1 GCA_004555055.1 Bacteroidales bacterium
CTGGAGGGCATTCTGACGGTTCACGTAGTACATGCGGTCCCAGTTGATCTGGCGGTTGGCTTCGGACGACTGCCAGAACTCCGTGAGCTGCCAGAACTGCTCGAGGAGATAGGGGTTGGCATCCAGATAGTCGTGGCAGTTCTTGTCAGGATTGTAGATATTGAAGATGCTCGAGGGGAGGTTCTTGTAATAGTCCGGACGTGGGTCGTAGGCATTTCCTCCCCAACTGAGTGCGCTGGAGGAGTACATCGAGTACTTGTATGCAAGGCTCATGGACAGGCGTTGTCCGCGCTGGGGATTGAAGTCCCAGGTCAGGATGGCGGTAGGCTGGAAGTCGTGTACCACGCGTGCGTTGCGTTTCTCACCGTTCTGGTAGCCCCAGTTGGGGTTGTAGTAGTGGCTGTTTGCCAGGTAGTATGCCTCCTCGGTCGAAGCCCCCTGCTGGGCACGTTCGGTGGGAGCTCCGAAAGTGGAGAGGTTCAGGGCATGACGATCGCCCCAACGCTTTTCGGCGGCAAGGAAATAACTGAAGCTGTTGTAGAATGTTCCGTCGATGTAGGCGGTGTTGTAGTCGGCCCAACGGTAGCCCACCATTCCGGCGAATGCCCATCCGCGGCGGTTGAAGCCCGTGGCATGGGTATATTGTCCGCGGAGGGTGTAGTTGCGGTTGCAGCCGCTGAGGGTGAGCTTGTTGCCGGCGGCATACTGTCCGGCGCGCATGTTGATGTTGTCGCCGCCGCCGATGCCGGTAACTCCGAAGAGGTTGTAGTCCATCTGCCCCACGCCCTCCTTGTTGCGCGTGGCATCGTTCATGCCGCCTATCATGCTGTAGCTGAAGCGGCCGAGTTCCAGGTCGTTGAGCGCCACACCGTTGAGGTATGAACTGCTGTATTGGTTGTCATAGCCCCTGACGCGGAACCTCACCGCGCTGAAGGCATATCCTACCTCGCTGAGGTAGGGGTCTTTTTTCGACGATATGGCGGCCACTGTCTGCTGGGCATCGTTGTCCTCGTCGAGCTGGCTCTCCGTAAAGGTGAAGTCAGCGTTGTCGACCGACAGGGAGTCGGCAGGTGTCTGCGCCGAGGCTCGTGCCACAAATGCAAAAAGCGACGCCACGAAGAGCGTACTTTTCTTCATAAAAAAGGATATAGATAGAGAATAATTGCTATGAGAAAAAAACGGAAGGGATAATTGCGGATTGCAAAGTTAAAGGATTTTTCACGATTTCACACGTAGCCTCATGCCCTTTTTACCTTATTTTAACGAAAACACCGGCATTTTTCGCACCTTCCGCACCGTTATGCCGGAAGATGAAGCACAAAGTGAATGTCGTAAAGAGCCGGAAAAGACTACCCGGAATGTACACGATTCTGACGCAGGGAAAGTGCTGCACGCTATTTTTTATCCTTATATTTTGTATGTGTCGGCAAGTTTCTGTAATTTCGCACCGCACTTTCCGCATCCCAACATCCCATTTCACCATGAGAAAACTCCTTTTCATCTGCCTGGCCTTCGTGGGCCTGCACCTTCTTGCCGCCCCACCCACCGGTACCCAGCAGCAACAGAAGCGGCTGGCACTCTACGGCGTGGCATTCTACAACCTCGAAAACCTTTTCGACACCATCCACGCACCCGGAAAGAACGACTACGAATTCCTGCCAAACGGTTCCTACGCATGGAACGGCATGAAGTACCGCGCCAAACTGAAGAACCTCTCTGAGGTCCTTGCCCAGCTCTGTACCGACCGCGTGAAGGCCGGTGCCGCTGTCATCGGGGTTTCGGAAGTCGAGAACCGGCAGGTGCTCGAGGACCTCGTCGCACAGCCTGCACTCGCAACCCGCAAACTGGAAATCGTACACCACGACACCGACGACCGTCGCGGAGTGGACTGCGCATTCCTCTATAACCCACGGTTCTTCAGCCTCGAACGCGAACTCTATGTCCCCTACATCTACCCTGCTGCCGACGGCAGTGCCGACGACATGGGATTCGTCCTCGAGGAGGGACACGTGAAGGCTCTGCCCCTCTACGGCGACACCACCCACATCACACGCGGATTCCTCTGCGCCATCGGCACTATGGGCGGCGAACCCTGCTGCTTCATCGTCAACCACTGGCCCAGCCGCGGAGCGGAGAGTCCTGCACGCGAACGTGCTGCCGTACAGGTACGACGCCTCGTCGACGCACTGGCAACGGAATACGGCGACGGCATGAAGTTCGTCATCATGGGCGACCTCAACGACGACCCCGACAACCTGTCTCTCACCCAGGGTATCGCATGCAAGTTCGAAGCCGCAAAACTCAACGGACCCACCGACTTCTTCAACCCCTGGTACTACACCCTACGCAAACAGGGCCAGGGCACACTGCTCTACAACAACCGGTGGAACCTCTTCGACCAGATTCTCGTCTCTGCCAACGCCGTTGACCAAAAATACAATCTGAAGAATCCGCCGAAGGTGGCCGACATCGACCTCTCAAAGGGCCTCACCTTCTACCAGCATGCCATCTTCATCCGCGACTTCCTCTTCCAGCAGGAGGGACGCTACAAGGGCGGACCGCTCCGCACCCATGCCGGAGGCGTATGGCTGAACGGATATTCCGACCACCTTCCTACACAAATCTATCTCGTCAAGCAATTCTAACCAAAGAAGCAATCTAGAAAATCTAGAAAATCTAGGCAATCTAGAAAATCCAGACTATCTAGAAAATCCAGACTATCTAGAAAATCTAGACTAACCAGGAAAACTATTCTCTTTTAATATCATATGGCTCAGAAACCCAGCATACCAAAGGGCACACGCGATTTCGGACCGCTCGAAATGGCACGCCGCAACTATATCTTCGACACCATCCGCTCCGTCTTCAGCCTCTACGGCTACCGGCAGATTGAAACCCCCTCGATGGAGAACCTTTCCACCCTCATGGGAAAATATGGCGAGGAGGGCGACAAACTCCTCTTCAAAATCCTCAATTCCGGCGACTTTACACGCAGCGTCTCCACACAGGTCTACGAAGAGGCTACCGCACCGCAACTAGCGGCAAGATTCTGCGAAAAGGGACTCCGCTACGACCTTACCGTCCCCTTTGCACGCTACGTCGTGCAGCACCGCGACGAACTACAACTCCCCTTCAAGCGCTATCAGATACAGCCCGTATGGCGTGCCGACCGTCCGCAGCGCGGTAGGTACCGCGAATTCTACCAGTGCGACGCTGACATCGTAGGCTCCGACTCCCTCCTCAATGAGGTGGAACTACTCCTCATCGCCGACGAGGTGTTCCGACGTTTCGGCATCCGCGTAGCCATCAAACTCAACAACCGGAAGATTCTCAGCGGCATCGCAGAGGTCATCGGGGCTGCCGAACGCATCGTCGACATCACCGTGGCCATCGACAAACTCGACAAGATTGGTCTCGAAGGCGTGAACGCCGAACTTGCTGCCGCAGGACTCTCGGCCGAACAGGTGGAAAGCCTACAGCCCATCATCTGCCTCAGCGGAACGAATGCCGAGAAACTCGCAGACATCCGCAAGGTGCTTGCGGGAAGCGAGACGGGAATGCTCGGATGCCAGGAGGTGGAAACCGTGCTCAACGCCCTCGAGGGAGAGACCGCCAACACCATCGAACTCGACCTTACACTGGCACGCGGTCTGAACTACTACACCGGATGCATCGTGGAAGTGAAGGCCCTCGATGCCGAAATGGGCAGCATCAGCGGAGGCGGACGCTACGACAACCTGACAGGTATCTTCGGCATGCCCGGACTCAGCGGCGTAGGCATCAGTTTCGGAGCCGACCGCATCTACGACGTCCTCGAACAACTGGTACTCTACCCTGCCGACACCGAAACGGGCGTGCAGCTCCTCTTCATCAACTTCGGTGAGGCAGAGGCCGCACACTGTCTGAAACTCGCTCGCCAGACCCGTGCGGCGGGCATCGCCACTGAGGTTTATCCCGACACGGCGAAGATGAAGAAGCAGATGTCATATGCCAATGCCCGCCAGATTCCTTTTGTCGCCCTCGTCGGAGAGAACGAGATGCGCGACGGAGTCGTCACACTCAAGAACATGACGACCGGCGAACAGCAGACCCTCGGCATCGAAGAGGCCATTGCCGCCATACGGGCATAACCCGCCCTTTCTCCGCCGTCAGAAATGCGACGGCATCCTACGCACAGCGCCGTATCCCCCGACTTTCATACCGGAGATACGGCGCTTTTCATTGTTCCTTCCGCAAAGAGCGGCAGAAGGATTCCACACAACCATCCGGCCAGAGTTCGGGGGCGAGAAAAGACGGCCTTAGCGGAATGGGGAACAAAAAAGCGGAGAGTCACGGCACCACATGGCAGGGTGACGGTCGTCTCCGCGGGGGAAATTTATGCAAAAAACAGGTATATCAGCTTTGGTCTGCACGGCAGACGAGGAGGGGGAGGATTATGCTCCGGCATTCACCACAGGCTGTGCGGCCTCCTCGTTGCAGAGCACCACCATCAGGTTGCTTACCAGGGTGGCCTTCTGCGCGTCCTCGAGGTGG
>SFJN01000192.1 GCA_004555055.1 Bacteroidales bacterium
CCTTAATCTCCCCCTTGTTTGCAACCTCTAACTGCTCCGGATATTACATCTTTATGACATTTCACCGACATCGTTCCGGAGAGACAGATTTGTTGCTCTAAATAAAAAAACGGGGTTAACTTTGCCGACAGAAATAGTCCCCCAAAAATGAAACAAACCATCCACCTTCCCCTTCGTACTCTACCGAAAGCTTATCTGCTACTGGCATTGGTCTGCAGTTGCTGCCATACGGCTAACGCGCAAACACCAGAGCGGCGTTTGGAAACATCGGAAGTGGAAACAAAAAACGAATTCCGTGCACAGTACATGCCAAAGCTCCATGGCATACTTCGAGGAAAATATGAATATCAGCCCGAAGAAGACGCCTCGCGATTTGAGGTCCGGAACGCCAGACTTTCGGTGAATGGAAAAATGACAAAACGCTCGGAATACAAACTCGAGGTGGACCTTTGCGACGAATCGTCGATAAAGATGAAGGATGCCTGGGTGCGCATCCTGCCTTTCCGCTCCCTACGCCTTACCCTCGGTCAGCAGCGTTTGCCTTTCAGTATCGATGCCCACCGTAATCCCTCGGCACAGTTCTTCGCCAACCGAAGTTTCATTGCCAAACAGGTGGGCGATGTGCGTGATGTGGGCTTTCAGGCGGGCTACGACTTTCTCCAAAAAAATGGCAGGAAAATCGTCTCGCTCGATGCCGGAATATTCAACGGTTCGAATCTCGACAACCAAAAGACCGCATGGTTTTCGGCACCGGCATATTCCGCACGTCTCCAATTTTTCCCTGTCCAGGGACTTGCCATCGTGCCGAGTCTCCAACACCAACAGATTGCCGAACGACAAGCTTCGTATACCAGCTTCGACATCGGAACGTTCTACGAACAATGGGGATGGCACATCGAGGCAGAATATCTGCGGAAAATCTATGCCCACCATGCCTTCGAAGATTGCAGCTCAGTTTCCGCACTCACATACTACAAACAACAAATTCACAGGACAAACTCTTTCATTGAGGCCATTTCATATCTTGGGCGTTACGACTTCATGCAGGACCATTCGTCCGGCAAGGGAGGCTTTGAAAAGGAGTCTACACAACTCGTCCTTACCGATGCTGAACGCCACCGCACGACTTTGGGATTGACCCTCAGCATCAGGAATCCCTATTTTCCCACCGATATCCGGCTGAACTACGAAAACTATTGGTATCCACATGGTGGTGCCAAAGAGAGCGAACGCGACAAACTGGTCTGCGAAGTGATGATAAGATTTTAGAATGAGAGAAGGTGCATGATAGGCAACTCTTCGAATACAATCTGCATTGTCCCTCTTCGAAAATGAAATATCTTCATCAGCAATGATTTTATATACGTTGAACTATTGGCCTTCGTTACGATAAGCAAGCGCAAACGTTTCGTTAAGCGAAAGCAGAGGCTAAGCGATGGAGCAGCGAGATGAGAAACCAAGTTTGCTTGGATTATCCCGAGTCGTGAAAGAGCAAGGCGAAGCCAAGCGATGGAGCAGCGAGAGGAGAAACCAAGTTTGCTTAGATTATCCCGAGTCGTGAAAGAGCAAAGCGAAGCCAAGCGATGGAGCAGCGAGAGGAGAAAACAAGTTTGCTTGGATTATCCCGAGTCGTGAAAGAGCAAGGCAACCCCAACACACCTATAAAGAATCATCCGGTCCTTTTTTTCTACAAAAGAACCGGATGCAATTATTTTTTTTGGGGGGATGGACTTCAGTCCATTACGCTCCCGGGGAGAGGCCGGCAGTTGTATTGGCTCGCCATAATCTCACCGTAAGCCCCGGCACTGCGGAACACGATAATGTCGCCACGTTGGGCGCGGGGCATACGGTAACCTTTGACAAACACATCGCTACTCTCACAAATGGGGCCGACGATATCGTAGGTCTCTTCGCTGCTCTCGCCTCGGACGGCTGCGGTGAGGTTTTCCGGCTTGTGAAAACTGCCGTACATGGCAGGTCGCACAAGGTCGGTCATTCCGGCATCGACGATGACGAACTGCTTGTCGACGCCCTTTTTGACGTACAGCACCCGGGAAACAAGACTGCCACACTGTGCCACCACGGCACGACCGAGCTCGAAATGCAGCTCTTGCCCCGGTTCGAGATGCAGCAGACGTTTGAAGGTGGAGAAATAGCTCTCGAAATCGGGGATGGGATGCGCCTCGGGATAGTCGTAGTCGATGCCCAGGCCTCCGCCGACGTTAAGGGTACGGACACTGATGCCTTCACGGCGCAGGGTGTCGGTGAGGGCGTTGATGCGATGGCAGAGCGCCTCGAAGGGTCCGAAAGTGGTAATCTGGCTACCGATATGGAAATGAAGACCGACGAAGCGAACACCTTCCAGCGACTGTGTCCGACGAATGACGGAAAGCATCGCCTCGGCGGCAATGCCGAACTTGTTCTCGTTGAGTCCCGTGGTAATCTTCTCGTGGGTGTGGGCATCGACGTTGGGATTGATGCGAAGGGCCACAGGGGCCACCTTGCCCATCTCAAGGGCGATGGCGTTGATTACATCAAGTTCCTCTACACTTTCGACATTGAAGGCTGCGATGCCGCACTCAAGGGCTGTACGGATTTCCCAGTCGCTCTTGCCTACTCCAGCAAAGACGATATCCGAAGGCCGGAAACCCTGTTCTACGGCACGGACAATTTCGCCCCCGCTCACGCAATCAGCACCAAAACCGGCGGCAGAAATCCGGCTGAGGACGGAGGGAGTGGCGCAGGCCTTGACAGCATAGTGGACGTGGAACGACGGGGAGTCGGCTATGGCGCTACTGATGGCCTCGAGGGTGCGGGAAAGCAGGGCAGAATCGTAATGATAGAATGGGGTCCGAAGGTTTTCTGTATGCGATAGTATAGTCATAAAGTCTAATTTGTGTGTTTCGGCGGATATCCTCTCTTGCCAAGGTGGGTGGGGGATTTGCCCCTCCCACACCCCGGAGGGATTATTCCGATTTTGCAAAGATCGTGTCCTGCAGCGCTTGCAATGCACGCTGCTTGTCGTCCATAGAGATGAGGAAAGAAATGTTATGGTTGGAACCGCCATAGCTGATCATACGCAGGGGAACGTCGCGCAAGGCTTCTGTGGCTACCGTTTCAAAACCGGTGTTTTCGCTGCGGAGGTCGCCCACCACACAGATGATGCACATCTCATGATCCACCTGAACGGTACCGATTTTCTTGAGGCGTTCAACGATGGCTGCCAGACGGCTGGTCTTGTCGATGGTGACGCTGACACCCACTTCGGAAGTGGTAATCATGTCGATGGGGGTCTTGTACTTGTCAAAGATGCTAAAAACCTTGCACAGGAAACCGCTGGCAAGGAGCATCCGGCTGCTGACAATCTTGATGGCGGTGATATGGTCCTTTGCAGCCACCGCCTTGATGGTGCCTTCTTGCATTTCGTTGTTGATGATGGTTCCGGGAGCGAAAGGGTCCATGGTATTCTTCAGACGCACGGGCACACCGGCGATGCGTGCAGGCTGAATGCAGGTGGGATGCAGAATCTTGGCTCCGAAATAGGCAAGTTCGGCACTCTCCTCAAAGTTCAGTTGCCGCACAGGGGTGGTACCTTCTACAAAACGTGGGTCGTTGTTGTGCATACCGTCAATATCGGTCCATATCTGCACCTCCTCGGCACGGATGCTCGCACCGATGAGGGTGGCGGTATAGTCGGAACCGCCACGCTGCAGGTTATCGACCTCGCCAGCGGCATTGCGGCAGATGAAACCCTGAGTAATATAGATGTCGTAACCGGGATTCGCATTGAGTTGATGCTTAAGATGCTCACGGATATAATGCATATCGGGCTCACCGTTACGGTCAATCTTCATATATTCAAGGGCGGGGATGAGGACTGCCTTCACATGCTGTTCCTTGAGATAGTTGGTTACCATGTTGGTGCTGATGAGCTCGCCCTTCGAAAGGATTTCCTTCTCGATGCTATCGGAAAACTTAAGACTGCACAAATCGTGGATATCAAGGAAGATGTTGTCGATGAGCTGACGGGTGCACTGCCGCATCTCCTCGGTGGCATAAAGCTCGGGGATATGTGCGCGGTATTTGCGACGCAGATGAGTGATGATGATGCCGGCACCCTCGGGGTTACCCTTACGCACATAGTCAGCGATTTCTACCAAGGAATTGGTAGTGCCACTCATGGCTGAAAGGACAACAATCTTGGGCGTACCGTCGTCGGTGATGAGTTTGCAGACATCCTTCATGCGTTCGGGTGTGCCGACGCTGGTGCCTCCGAATTTGAAAACTTGCATGACGTGGGATTGAGTACGGATTATCTTTTGGGGTGCTCTATAAATTAGTTTATTATTCAATTTGTGTGAATTCTTATGCTTGGCCACTTTTTAAGCTCTCACTTGTATCTTTCTCTCCTTTAAACACTTACATAGCCCACTGTGGCTTCGCCGAAGATTGGCTGCGGCTCGGCATAGCTGAAAACAAGTTTTCGCTCTGCTCTCACCTTGCACAATCTTTGCGCGTGTTCGCAGGACA
>SFJN01000193.1 GCA_004555055.1 Bacteroidales bacterium
CGCCCCCTAACCGCTCTCCTTTTGTATACATCAAACAGCAAAACCCATACGCCACATTCTATACGTAAATGCCGCAGAATAAATTGATTTTGCGGCAAAACTAATCTATTTTGCCGCATTTTTACATCAATTTTCCCGTACATTTCTTTTTCGAATATAACAAATATAACAAATATAACATTGGTGGCATGGATGGTGTATTTACGCTAATAATTATATATAATTATTAAAATAAATAGCATTAATTCATGTTTTTTTTATTCTTCGGGGAGTAATATAACAACTTTGGGGAGTGTTATATTTGTTATATTGTAGGGTTTGTATTGTTTGTGTTTTAATCTGCAAATTCACCCTTTAAATATATCCAACTATGGCAACTCCTATCAGATGGATGAAGGTGCAGCGTAAGATGCCCAGTAATCCCGACATTAAGAAATGGTATCCCGCCCTTGCTCCGATTACTACCGTCGGACTTGATGACATCATCCAGGGCATCGTCGAAAAGTGTACCCTCACCGCGGTCGACATGAAGGCTTGCCTCCAAGACCTGCAGAATGTAGTTATCGAACAGATTCAGCGTGGCAACGCGGTGGACTTCGGTGAACTCGGACGCTTCCGTCCCCGCATGTCCTCGCACTTCTACAACAAGGCTGAGGGCGTTTACGGCTCCGGAGGCCGCGATGTCGCCGACACCGTCTACGACACCGACGGCACCACCGTGAAGACGCAGGGCGTCACCACGAACGACATCAAGGCCATCGGCATCTCCTTCTACCCCTTCAAGAAGATCAAGCACGCCCTCACCCTCTGCAACCTCACCTTCCAGTACAACGGCGTGAAGCGCCCGGTGGTTTAATCACATGGAGCGCATGAAAGTCTACCTTGCAGCAGCATCGTTCTTTGCAGCGATATTCTTTGCCGCCCTGGCGGTGCTGCTGCCTCCTATCGGGGAGATTGACCTCAGCGTCAATGTCTTCATCGCACAGCTCCTCCTCTTTGCGGCTACGATGTTAGGGGTAGATTTGTATGTTGAAAAGATAAAAATGCTCAAAAAATGAAGACTGAAAAGAAAGAAAAAGCCGTCATGGTGCTGGGCATTCTCAAGTCGGTCGTCACCTTCTTCATCAAAATGTTCGGTGGAAAAAAGAAGCAGCGGTCCGAGAACGATGACAGCGCTCAGTAGACGTCATCTCCCACTCCAACTCTTTACTCCCTCCCCCTCTCCGAAGCATAGCTTTGTTACCCATAGGTTTTCCGATTATTTGGTTTGTTTTTGTTTTCCTTACACTTTAGTTTAGAAGTTCCTTTTTCAAATTTGTTCTTCATACTCTTAGTGCGCAGTGGCGGGGGCTTTTTTGTTGCATTCTTGCAACTTGAAATATAACAATATAACAAGGGGGTATATGTGTAATAACTCGGCTTCGCCAACAACAAAGTCGGACTTGGGGGTTTTATCCCCACATTTTCTCGCCATGGCAATGATTGAGCCCCTGCCCCCAGCCTGCAGTCCCCCCCCCTCCGAGACATTTTGGGGCGTAAGGTATTGGTCACAATGGAAAAACTTTGTATTTTTGCAGGCAGAATTCAAAAAAAACATTATGATGACCCTATACCCGAAACTCATCCTCGACGCCCTTGCCACCGTGCGCTATCCCGGCAACGGGCTAAGCCTTGCGGAAAACGGGATGTTGGAAGACGACCTGCGCATAGACGGCACGAAGGTCAGCTTCAGCATCGTCTTCGAGAAAATCCCCGACCCCTTTGCCAAAAGTGTGGTAAAGACCGCCGAAGCCGCCATCCACACCCTCGTCAGCCCCGACGTGGAGGTGAGCATCCACACCAAAAGCCGGCAGGCACAGCGCCCCGAACCCGGGAAGATGCTCCCCGAGGTGAAGAACGTGGTGGCGGTGAGCTCCGGAAAGGGCGGTGTGGGGAAGAGTACGGTGGCTGCCAACCTTGCCGTTGCCCTTGCCATGCAGGGGAAGAGCGTCGGGCTGCTCGATGCCGACATCTTCGGGCCCTCGGTGCCGAAAATGTTCCACCTTGAGGACGAACGGATTTTTGCATGGGAGAAAGACGGGCGCCAGCTGCTCATCCCTGCCATGAAATACAATGTGAAGACCCTCTCGATGGGTTTCTTCGTCAATCCCCAGACCGCCACCCTGTGGCGCGGCGGCATGGCAAGCAACACGCTGAAGCAGCTGATAGCCGATGCCGACTGGGGTGCGCTGGACTATCTGGTGCTCGACACCCCTCCGGGGACCAGCGACATCCACCTGACGCTGTTGCAGAACCTTGCCGTCACCGGTGCCGTCATTGTGAGCACACCGCAGGAGGTGGCGCTTGCCGACGCCCGGAAAGGCATTGACATGTACCGCAACGAAAAGGTGAACGTGCCCATCCTCGGACTGGTGGAGAACATGGCATGGTTCACGCCTGCCGAGCTCCCGGAGAACCGCTACTACATCTTCGGCCGCGAGGGTGTGAAACGCCTTGCCGAGGCGATGCAGACGACACTGCTCGCACAGATTCCCGTGGTGCAGGGCATCTGCGAAGCCGGCGACGAAGGGGAACCTGTGGCCCTGCATCCCGAGACGACGGTGGGACAGGCCTTCCACAACCTGGCAAAGGCGGTGGTGAAGGCCGTTGAAGCCCGCAATGCGACAATGCCCCCCACGGAAATCGTCGGCGTAAGGAAATAGGGATGTGCTATACTTCCTAAATGAACATAAACTAATTTATAGAACATCCCATCCCCCCCCTTCTCCTCGCCCCACACCCCACACTCCCCTCTGACATGCCCATGCCCCATCCCACCTGGTTCCATCCCCTCGCCGCCGACATTGTCCGGGCGGCAGCCCCCGACCTCCCCCGGCGTTTCACCTTCCCCTTCCACTACACTCCGCATCCGCTGTGCAAGGTAGCAGCGGCGAGGGTGCGGCAGGAGGTGGAGGGCAGCGCGGCGATGGCAGCCGACGCCCGTGAGGGTAAGATGTTCGGGGTGCTGATAGTGGAAGTCCCCGCTCCGGAGGCAGGGTGTGGGGAAATCGGATTCCTTGCCGCCTATTCCGCACAGTTGGCAGGAAGATACAGCTGGCCATGGTTTGTGCCGCCGGTCTTCGACATGCTCCATCCCGAGGGGCATTACATGGCTGAGGAGCGGCGCATCAGCCATCTTACGCAACGCATCGTGGAGATGGAGACCTCGGGAGCATGGTACAGGCTGAAGGCCGACGTCGACGCCATGCGTAAGGCCGATGAGGAACGCCTGGAAGCCCTGCGGCGGCAGATGGCGCTTGCCAAAAGCCGGCGCGACGAGCGGCGGCGGAATGCCACCCCCGAAGAGCTGGAACGGATAAGTGCGCTGCTGACGCGCGAAAGCCAAAGGCAGCGCGCCGACTACAGAAGGCTGAAACGGACGTTGGCGGAGGCGCGACAGCCCCATGAGGAAGCCCTTGCCGAGCAAGGGCGTCGGCACCGTATGCTCCGTGAGGAACGCCAAAGGCGGAGCCTCGCCCTGCAACGTTGGATTTTCAGCCGCTCCACGGTGAGCAATGCCCTGGGTGAGCGCACCACGCTGTCGGAGATTTTCCACCCTGCCCTGCCGCCTGCGGGAACCGGCGAATGCTGCGGTCCGAAACTGCTGGAGTGCGCATACCGCCACGGGTGGCGGCCGCTCTGCATGGCAGAGTTCTGGATGGGCCGTTCGCCAGCCGAAGAGCTGCGCGTGGATGGCCGTTACTACCCGGCATGCCGGAGCAAGTGCCGCCCGGTGTTGCAGTTCATGCTCCGGGGCTTGGACGTGGAGCCCAATCCTGTGGTGGAGCGCAACCGCAGGATGGCAGGGCAGATGAGGATTGTCTATGCCGACGGAGACATCGCTGTCGTCGACAAACCCTCGGGGATGCTGAGTGTCCCCGGCAACGACGAGGTGCCCAGCGTG
The DNA here is from genome assembly GCA_004555055.1 of Bacteroidales bacterium. Lineage (GTDB taxonomy): Bacteria > Bacteroidota > Bacteroidia > Bacteroidales > Bacteroidaceae > Alloprevotella. The sequence goes on from SFJN01000193.1 coordinate 3,944, forward strand.
AGGGACGAGGTGCGGCGGCGGTTGCCCCAAGCCGAAGGTCCGATGATGGTGCATCGCCTGGACATGGACACCTCGGGACTGATGGTGGTGGCGCTCCATATGCGTGCCTACCATGCCTTGCAGCGGCAGTTCGAAACCCATACCGTGGCGAAGCGCTACGAAGCCCTTGTGGACGGCCACGTGGAAGGCGAAGGGGACATTGCGCTGCCCCTTGCCCCCGACGTCGACGACCGTCCCCGTCAGAAGGTGTCGGTTGCGCATGGCCACCGTGCCCTGACGCATTACCGCGCTACGGACCATCCCCAGCCCGGCGTCACCCGACTGCTGCTGTGGCCGCAAACGGGGCGCACCCATCAGCTGAGGGTCCACTGTGCCCATCCCCAGGGATTGGGCTGTGCCATAATCGGTGATGCGCTCTATGGCAGGGCGGCAACACGTCTGATGCTCCATGCGGCGGAAATAGCTTTTCTGCATCCCGACGGCAAGCATCAGATGCACTTTGTGGTCCCGTCCGGCTTCCGGTGATGTCCATCCCCCCCTTCATGCCCCTCCCCCCCCCCTACGGCATTCTTATACCC
>SFJN01000018.1 GCA_004555055.1 Bacteroidales bacterium
GCAAAACATCGGACTTCTTTGGGCAAAAGTACGGATGTTTTGCATCGAAAGTACGGATGTTTGCCTAAAAGAAGTCCGATGTTTTTGTTTTCCGGAAGCGCCCTTCCTCAAATTCCCCCGTTATCAGGAGGACAGAAACACAGTTTTTTTCTTTCTCCTACGTGAATCCCAGACATCTCTGAATTCAGAGGAAAAGTAGCACCAACTTTGTCGCTTTAAACAATATGCATGCAACAAAGAAAAGTCAAACAAAGTGGGAAGCAAAATATTTTTTGATGGACTTTGTCGTATTTTTCTCCACTCTTATCAATTTGGCACCATGAATTCTCTAAGATAAGAGCCATTGGACACCGCCCCTAACAAGGCCCTCATTTGGACTATGTCCAACATATTGGGGACAATGCAGACAATACCCAACCTTATGCCAAAGAAAGAACTGCCATTACTGCCGTCCTTGAGGATTGCTCACGCACTTGCCTCCCTTATCCCCGGCGTTCCAGTTCCTGAAGATTCTCAAGACGACGCGTCTCCAGGAATTCGTATACTCCACAGAGATGCTCGCGCACCCTTTGATGGCCGAATTCGTAGACTTTGGTCACCAGTCCGTCGAGGAAGTCACGGTCGTGCGATACAACGATGAGCGTTCCGTCGTAGTCCATCAGAGCCTGCTTCAGGATGTCTTTCGTCTTGAGGTCGAGATGGTTTGTCGGTTCGTCGAGAATCAACAGGTTCACCGGTTCCAGCAACAGTCGCATGAGTGCAAGGCGTGTACGTTCGCCACCGGAGAGCACCTTCACCTTCTTCATGCTGGCCTCGGGACTTCCAAACATGAACGCGCCAAGGAGGTCGCGAATCTTGTTTCGGATTTCGCCCTTCGCCACCTCGTCGATGGTCTGGAAAACGGTAAGGTTCTCGTCGAGGAGCGACGCCTGGTTCTGTGCAAAATACCCAATTTGTACGTTGTGTCCCAAAGTAAGTGTACCCTCGTGGGGAATTTCGCCCATGATGCATTTCACAAGCGTCGACTTTCCCTCACCGTTCCGTCCGACGAACGCCACCTTATCACCACGTTCTATGGTCAGCGAAGCATTGCGGAACACCACATGAGGGCCATAGCACTTTCCCACACCGTCCATGCTGACGGGATAGGAACCGCTGCGCGGTGAGGGTGGAAACTTCAGACGCAGTGCCGAGGTGTCCTCTTCGTCAACCTCAATGAGCTGCAGTTTTTCCAGCATCCGCACGCGGCTCTGCACCTGAAGGGTCTTGCTGTAAGTACCCTTGAAACGTTCAATGAAGTCGCGCGTCTCCTGAATCATCTTCTGCTGCTCCTCGTATTGCTTCTGCTGCTGTTCGCGACGCTCACGGCGCAGCACGAGGTACTGCGAATAGTTGACCTTGTAGTCGTAGATGCGCCCCATGGTCACCTCAATGGTCCGCGTGGTAATGTTGTCGACAAACTTACGGTCGTGGCTGATAACGACAACAGCCTTTGCACAGTTTGTCAGGAAATCCTCAAGCCATCCGATGGACTCTATATCAAGGTGGTTGGTCGGCTCATCGAGAAGAAGCACATCGGGATTCTTCAGCAGCAGTTTGGCGAGTTCGATGCGCATACGCCATCCACCGCTGAAATCGCTCGTTGGACGCTGGAAGTCAGAACGTTCGAAACCCAGTCCGAGGAGGGTCTTTTCGATGTCTTCTTCAAAGTGCGTAAGGTCGATAGCGGTCCGAAACCTTCTCTATGAGAGCCATGTATTCATCGCTCTCATAGTCGGTTCGTTGAGCCAGTTCCAAGTTCATCCGCTCTATTTCGCGCTCCATTTCATGGAGATGTGCAAAAGCCTGCGCCGTTTCTTCGTAGACCGTCCGCCCGTCTTCGGTCATCAGGTGCTGGGGCAGATAGGCGATGACGCAGTCCTTTGGAGCGGTTACCTTTCCACGGGTGGGTTGGCGCACGCCGGCAAGAATCTTGAGCAATGTGGACTTGCCTGCACCGTTTTTGCCCATCAGTGCGATGCGGTCCTTTTCGTTAATCTGAAAACTGATGTCGCTGAATAGCGTTGTGCCGCTGAATTCCACGGCAAGTCCTTCGATGGAGACCATATCTTGGATAAAGAATGTGCTGAACGAATATATTTAGGATGTGTGGGCTTGGTATGCTACCTTCGTTGACTTCGTCTTCCTGCTTCGCGCCTCGGCATAGCTCAAGCAAACTTGGCTCTGCACTCGGCTTGTCGTCGTTTTGACTTCGTCTTGCTCTGACACTAATTTATCGAATATTCGCCACGGAGATGAGGTCGGCAAACACTCCGGCGGCGGTCACGGCAGCGCCTGCACCGTAGCCTTTGATGCACATGGGGTACTCCCTGTAGCGCGCCGTGGTAAGGAGGATGATGTTGTTGCTGCCTTCGAGATGGTAGAACGGATGGTCCTGAGGCACCTGTTCGAGCCCCACGCTTGCCTTTCCGTTTTCGAAACGTGCCACAAAGCGGAAATGGTTTCCTGCACGCTCCGCCTCTTTCCGGAGCGTTTCGAAGTGTCCGTCCACCTCCTTCACATCGTTCCAGAAGGCTTCGAGGGTACCGTCGAAGAGGCTCTTAGGCAGGAAAAGGCGCTTTTCCACCTCCTCGCAGTTGATGCGGTAACCTGCCTCGCGGCTGAGGATGACAATCTTTCGCACCACGTCGCTGCCATTGAGGTCGAGACGGGGGTCGGGCTCAGCATATCCCGCCTCCTTGGCCATGGCAATGGCACGCGACATCGGAACATCGGGGCTGAGGGTGTTGAAGATGTAATTGAGCGTACCGCTGAGGACCGCCTCAATCTTCAGAATTTCATCGCCCGAATTGATAAGACCGTTGATGGTATTGATGATGGGAAGACCGGCACCAACGTTGGTTTCGAAGAGATACTTCACCCCTCGTTTGTGGGCGGTCTGCTTCAGACGTTCGTAGTTGTTGTAGTCGGAGGATGCCGCAATCTTGTTGGCACAGACCACATTGATGTTGTGATCGAGGAGGGAATGGTAGATTTCCGCCACCGCAGGCGATGCCGTACAGTCGACGAAAACGGCATTGTAGAGGTTCATGCTGACGAAGGCGTCGCAGACGGTAGAGGGCGAAGAAGGAAGGGTGGAATCGCCAAGCAGTTCCTTCCAACGGCTAAGGTCGATGCCATCGCGGTCCACAATCATGCGGCGGCTGTTGGAGAGTCCCACCACGCGGAGCTTGAGGTTCTTGCGGGTGAGGAGGTATTCCTGCTGGTTGCGTATCTGCTCGATGAGATGGCTTCCTACCAGTCCCACACCGGTGAGGAAGACATTGAGGACGTTGTATTCCGAAATGAAGAATCCGTCATGGATGACGCCAAGCGTCTTGCGGAGGTCGGCATGCTGCACGACGAACGAGATGTTCGTCTCGCGCGAACCCTGAGCCACCGCCACCACATTGATACCGGCACGTCCGAGGATGCGGAACAGCTTTCCGCCTACTCCCGGCACAGCCTTCATGCCTTCGCCCACGACGGCTACGGTTGCCAGGTCGTGGAGGACAGTGATGGGGTAGATTTCGCCCTGTTCGATTTCGTTTTTGAACTCTTCTGTCAGCACCTCCTTCGCCCGTTCGGCATCGCGGCTTCCGACGCCGATGGTGGAATTGTTCTCGCACGACGCCTGGCTGACAAAGAAGACGGAGATGCCATGGTCGGCCAGCGCGGAGAAGATGCGCTTGTTGACACCGATGATGCCCACCATACCCAGGCCGTTGACGGTGACCAGGCAGGTGTCGCTGATGGAGGAGATGCCCTTGATGACCTTCGTGCTGCTCTGGGGATGGTTGTGAATGAGGGTTCCCGGAGCCTCGGGGTTCATCGTATTCTTGATGACAATGGGAATATTCTTGTGGAATACGGGGAAGATGGTGGGCGGATAGATGACCTTCGCACCGAAATTGCAGAGGTCGGTAGCCTCTTCGAACGAGAGTTCGTCGATGACATAGGCATTGTTGATGACGCGGGGGTCGGCGGTCATGAATCCGTCGACATCGGTCCAAATCTCCAATTGCTCCGCCATCATTTCCGCAGCCACAATGGCGGCAGTATAGTCCGACCCTCCCCGTCCGAGATTGGTGGTCTCGCCGGTCATATGGTCGGATGCGATGAATCCTCCCATTACCACACGTCCCTGCTGCCCGCTTTCCGCTGCGGCATCAAGCATTTCGTCTATGCGCTGGCGCAGGAGCGGTGCCGTCGTGTCGAAATCGCAGACATGCTTGTCGTATACACGGCGCGTCTTGATTATCTCGCGGCTGTCGAGATGCTGGGCGCCGGTGATGATTTCAGCCACCATCCGACTCGAAATCCGTTCGCCGTAGCTGACGATGGCGGCAAGTGTGCGTGGCGAAAGCTCGCGGATAAGGTATACGCCCTTAAGGATGTTATAGAGCTCGTCGAGATGCCTGTCAATGAAAAGGAGGGTTCCCTGCAGACTCTCGGCATGAAGCATCCCGAATGCCACTTCATGATGCCGGTTCCTGATTTGTTGCAGACTGGTATGGAAGTTCTCGTCGCCCCGTGCAGCCATCTCTGCGGTGGCAATGAGGCGGTCTGTGATGCCGCCGAGGGCACTCACCACCACCACTACGGGCTCGGTGCGGCTCTCGACAATGCGCTTCACCTGTTTGAGGCTGTTGACGGACCCTACGGAAGTGCCGCCGAATTTCAGTACATGCATAGGTCTATGAAAAGTGTATTGGGGATATTTTTGGTGTGGATGTTTGTGGATATGGAGGGGATGTTCGCAGACTTATAAAAGGTGAGGATGTAAGGCCAGCTCCGTCTCCGCAAAAGATTCGGACAAAGATAAGAAAATGTCCCGAAACAATTGTAAAGATATGACAAAAAACGTGTCGAAGAGAAAAGTGGCCTGTGCATTTTAGCACATACAGGTGGGTTGGGAAACCCAACCCACCTATAACGATTTTCATGGAGCATTATTGAAGTCTTCCGCTTTTCCCGCCCTCTTCAATGCATCGATTCCTTCTTTCCGTCCCACAATCCACAGCACCTGGTGGCGTGCGATGACATGCCGTGCCCCCACGCGCAGGATGTGTCCGTCGGAGTCCTCGATGCCGATGAGCATACACTGGTAACGGTCGTGCAGCCCGCTTTCGGCGAGTGTACGTCCCAGGAGGGGGCAGCCGTCACCAGCCACCATGCGCTGGAGTTTCAGACCGTCGGGGAGGGAGGAGCGCGAAGACGGGAGGGCTGCTGCAGGAATCACCTCCTGACGGCTGCGTGCGGCAAAGGATTCGATGCTGGCATCGTCGCCGATGATTTCCAGGATGTCGCCGGGATAGACCGTTGTCGAAGCCGAAGGGATGTCGATGCGCAGGGGGATATCCTCATCGTCCCGGGTATGGCGTATCACCGCAGCCACGGTCACACCGTTGCGGTTGCTGAAATCGAGGTCCAGCAGACGGTGCCCTGCCCACAACGAGCGCGACGGCACGTGCACGCGCTCCATATGAATATCGTGCGCGCGCAGGCGACGGGCATACCCTACCCCACCACCGGCTTCGCGACGCGCCATCTCATCGCGCCGACGGAGATTGTGCGTAAACACCCTTTCCATGCGTATGGAATAGTATTTCACACACCGCAAACGGATGATGACGAGCATCAGCACTGCCGCCATGAGGGCATTGTAGTACCAGCGCCAGGGGCAGAGGTATTCCACCACCTGGAAGACGAATGCCGTGGCAAGTACAAAGCGCAACACCAAAAGCAGGCGGAATGCCGCACGGTGCAAGCCTCCGGCCTTCAGAATTTCCTGGGCCTCAACGGAATGGTTCTTCCGCATGACGATGGGACGCAGGAAGATGCTCAGCACTGCCACACTGAACAGACCGCAGAGGCCATTGCTCACCCAATGGACGGGGTGATGGACATTTACGCCCCCAGGTTCGAAAATGTGGCGGAATATCTGCAGGAAAATGCCCAGGCTGAGGGTTACGGCCGCAAAGGTCATGACCAGATATACCCCCGTCTGCAAGACCACATGACGCAGGAAACGCCCCCATACCCGTCGCAGCGAACCCGAGGCGGGACGGCATCCTGAGGTGTCTGTGCCGTCCGTAAGGATGTCACTGCCGCCCACAGACAATTGGCTCGGGGAACGGCGGGCTATACCGTGGAGCACCAATGCCGGCAAATGCCGCTCAAGCAGGGTGTAGGCCGGGGCGGCGGCACGGATCATATAGGGTGTGAGGAAGGTGGTGACGATGCTCACTGCCACCACTATGGGGTAGAGGAAGGAGGAGGTTACACCCAGACTCTGCCCAAGGGCGGCGAGTATAAAGGCGAACTCACCGATTTGGGCTAAGGAAAAGCCGCATTGCATGGCCACCTTCAGGGGATGTCCGGAGAGGAGGAAGGCGCATGTGCCCAGCACCGTCTGTCCGACAAGGACGGCGAGGGTGATGAGCAGGATGGCTGGCCAGTGCACGGCGAGCACCTGCGGACTGACCAACATGCCTACACTGACGAAGAAAACGGCTCCGAAGAGGTCCTTCACACTGGTTACCAGATGGTCGATACGCTCGGCTTCGAGGGTCTCGGCCAGAATGCTTCCCATCATGAATGCCCCGAAAGCACTGGAATAGCCTGCCTTGTCGGCCAACACCACCATTAGGAAACACAGTCCCAGACTGGCAACCAAGAGGGTTTCGCCCGTCAGCCACCGACGAACACGTGCAAGCAGAAGGGGGATGCCCCAGATGCCGACCACAAACCAAAAGACAAGGAAGAAGCCCAGTTTCAGCATACTCATCACCAACTCACCGCCCTCGAAACGTGCACTGGCTGCAGAGGCAGAAAGGATGACCATAAGGAGTATGCCCAAAAGGTCTTCGATAATCAGCACCGAAAGCACCTCTGCGGCAAATTTCCGCGTACGGAGTCCAAGGTCGGCAAAGGCCTTGTAGATGATGGTGGTCGACGACATGGCCAACATGCCTCCCAGGAAGAGGCAGTCGGAGTCGCTCCACCCGAGCATACGCCCGGCTGTACTGCCCATTCCTGCCATAAAGGCCATGACCAGACAGGCACTGACAATGGGTTTCACCCCCATCTTCACAATCTTCTTAAAAGAGAATTCCAGTCCCAGACTGAACATCAGGAAGATGACGCCAATGGAACTCCACGTCTCGATGCTTGCCGTATCACTGACTGTGGGGGTGTAGGGCATATGCGGGCCTGCCAGAAAACCGGCCACGATGTAGCCGAGCACCAAAGGCTGTCCCAAACGACGAAAGACAATGGTGACAATGCCGGCAAGGATGAGTATAAGGGCGAGGTCTGTAATCAGCGGACTCATAGCACGATGTCATTAGAAGAATATGGGCAAAAGTACGGAATTATTTTTGATTTGCACCCTGTTTTTTGAGTCTTTTTTACATTGCCATCCTTTGCTTCAGGCTGTTGCGGGGGTATAGAACTTTGCCAAGTCGGAAAAAAAGCGTAATTTTGCGCCAATTTTGCGGCAAGGTCCTGAATGGTCAGGGGCTTGCCAAGAGTGAAACCGTAAAGAAACAGAATCCCGATATACTACATCATTCCCCCCTATGTCGAACTTCCGAACCCTCCTTTCTTGTCTTGCATTTTCCAGTCTGCTCGCTGCCCCAATAGCCACAGCGGTGGTTCCAGGCTCCTCCATTGAACAACGTCGCGGCGAAACCGCAAAAGACAATGTCTTCTATGGCGACCGCAGCTACAGCTTCGGAGATTACGAAACGGCACGGAAGTACTATGAGCGTGCCCTGAAGATAGACAGCAGGTACATCAAGGCGAACAACCGCTTGGCACAGCTTTACCATAGCGGGAAGGGCGTGGCTCGCGATTTCAACCGTGCCATCGAATACTATCGCCGTGCTTCGGACTGTGGCGACGGCAGGGCAGCCTTCAACATTGCCACATTCTATCTGAAGGGGCAGGGTGTGGCATGCGATTACAAGGAGGCGCGCCGCTGGCTGAAACTGTCTGCCGACCGCGGATGTGCCGATGCGCTCTACCAGATTGGCTGTCTCTATTTCAACGGAAACGGTGTGGCACAGAACTACCGCGAGGCCATGACCTGGTACGAGCGGGCTGCCGAGAAGCGCTATCTCCCGGCACTGGTGAACATCGGCTACATGATGTCGAACGGACTGGGCTGCGTGAAGGACCCCGCACTGGGCGTGCAGTGGTATCTACATGCCGCCATGTACGGCAGCGCCGATGCCATGCGTAACCTGGGAGGATGCTACTCCACCGGCAACGGTGTGGACAAGGACAAGGACGAAGCCTTGAAATGGTACAAGAAGGCAGCGTTTGCTGGCGACGAGGCTTCGATAAAGTACCTTCAGAAAATCGGGGAGTACGAAACGCCGGAGTCGCAGTATAAGGAGACGCCGATGTTGCTGGAGGCTGACACCGTAACGGTTGACAGCATTGTGGTTGAAGACGAGGTGGTCATAGACAGCGTAGTCGTCGATTACATTATCTCCGACCCTTCGGTCGCCGACACCGTCTACGCCGAAATCCTTTCATTCTAAAATCCTGATAGTTAGACTCGAAATACATATAGAAATCCCCTCGAAGGCCGTCAATGGTTTTCGAGGGGATTTTTATAATTTCGGTCCCGGCCGGCTATGGGCAGGAGGTTACCTGCGCAAGGAGGCAGGGGGCATTTCATCAGTCTATTTTCCTGACTGCTTCCTGATTGCTTAACACCAGATATATAAGGGTGGCGGCAATTCCAACTACAGGGGCGGCTACAAGGACGCCGACACAGCAGCAGAGGTAACCGAGCAGGATGACGAAGATTGCCACGATGCCCAAGCCGATGAGTTCGAGCACATGGCCACGGGTGATGTTCCACGAGTATTTGAGCGCATCAATCACTCCGGTTTCCGGCTCATCGACGATGCGAAGAGTAGAAAGCCCAAGGCGTGCGGCAAGATAGAAGCCGGGAACGATGAGCAACAGGAATCCTATACAGATGATGATTCCGGACAGAAGACACACACAGAAATACTTGAGGTAGACACTGAAGGGGCGGTTAAAACAGCTGAAATCCAAGGTGCCCTGGTTGCGGCAAATGCGGAGATAGGCTGTAAATAGTCCGACGCAGTAGATGCAATTGATGAAAGCGCTGACCAGACTCCCAGCAGGATTCTGATCAGTTGACTGACTGATATCACCAAGACTGCCTCCGGGGGGAATCATGGTAAAGAAACTGATGCCTCCCGTGATGAGGAACAAGAGGAGGGTGGCGGCCACAAGTGGCACAAGGTGCTTTCGGGTAAGGTCCCAAGCCTGTCCGAAAATGTAGGAAACAGAAAGGTCTTCCATAGAAAAAAGAGAGGGTTAAGGGTGAAATAAATAGAGAAAATTCCGACGCTATTATTCCGGTTTCTCCATTTCATGGGGAATACGGAAAGCGGTATAGACTTCAAGTACCGCAGCCACGATGAGTGTTACTTTCCATTCGTCACCACGGAGGATTTCGGGGAAATGCTGCGGAAGCACCATCAGTGCAGCGCTGACAATGATGAGCAAGGCGCCGAGCTTCTGCTGCCGGAAAAGACGCCGCAACACGAGGTTTTTCCCTTCGTAGCGCTGGAGCATCTGCATACCGCCGAAGCACAATGCACCAAGGGCAAAGCAGAAGGCGGCAAGATGGGCAAGTTGGGGAATCATAGGCATGATGGCTCCTGCCACCAGAAGCATTCCGCCGACTTGGAAGATAATGTTTTGGATTTTCATGAATGATATCTGTATAAAGGGGTGTTCTATAAATTAGTTTATTATTCATTTAGAAAGTGTTTTTATGCTTGGCCACTTTTCAATCTTTCGTTTGTATCTTTCTATCCTTTAAACACTTGCATAGCCCGCTATGCGCGTGTTCACAGGACAGAAATCTACTGTGCGATAGCTTGAAAATTGTCTCAAGCTAATTTATAGAACACCCCTGTAAAGGGGAAGGCAGATGCCTCACTCTACGATGTAGATGTCCTCGTCGTCGGTCTTCATCTGCAGTCTGATGCGTGCAATACGTTCGACAGCGTCCTGCGAATTTTGCATGGTCTGCAGTTGCTGGAGGGCTTCTTCGTACTCAGCTTCGTATTTTTCCACCTGCTGCCTGAGATTTTCGTTCTCATGCCGAAGCGTCATCAGATTCTTCACGCTGTTGTCGTCGAAAAATCCGAGCATGACAGCAAAGAAAATGGCGCACCAAAGACTGCGTTTCCGCCAGAAAGCTTTCAAAATGGAGAGTGCCTTGTTCATTTTGCTTTTCCGTTTTAGGGGGAGAGGAGAGATGTCAGAGGTCGTGATGCTGCATGCGGTATTCCGCCAAAGCCTCGTATTTCGTTCCCGGACGTCCGTAATTGGCGTAAGGCCAGATGCTGATTCCTCCACGTGGGGTGAAGATGCCGGTGACCTCGATATATTTGGGGTCCATAAGGCGTATGAGGTCCTTCATGATGATGTTCACACAATCCTCGTGGAAATCACCATGGTTGCGGAACGAGAAGAGGTAGAGTTTCAGACTCTTCGACTCCACCATGCGCACGTCGGGTATGTATGCGATGCGTATTTCGGCAAAGTCCGGCTGTCCGGTAATGGGACAAAGGCTGGTGAATTCCGGACAGTTGAAACGCACCCAATAGTCGTTGTCGGGATGTTTGTTGACGAAGCTTTCGAGCACTTCGGGAGCATAGTCGCTTTTGTACTCCGTCTTTCGGCCCAGGAGTTTCAGGCCTTCTTCTTCTCTGTGGCTCATGGTCAGGAGTTTTTGGTTGAAAGGTACTGTTCGAGTCCTGCACGGCGGAGCTTGCAGGCAGGACAATGTCCACATCCGTCGCCGGGGATGCCGTTGTAGCAGGTGAGTGTGCGGTGGCGGATGACATCAAGGACTCCGAGGTCGTCGGCGAGTTTCCAGGTTTCGGCCTTGTCTATCCACATCAGGGGGGTGTGGATGATGAACTGCTCTTCCATGGCCATGTTTAGGGTGACGTTCAGACTGCGGATAAACGAGTCGCGGCAGTCGGGATATCCCGAAAAATCAGTCTGACTGACGCCGGTGACAATGTCGAACGCACCGATTTCGCGGGCGTAGACGGCAGCGATGCTGAGGAAGAACAGGTTACGGCCAGGGACGAAGGTGTTGGGCAATGCCCCTTCGGGCTTTTCCTGGTCCATGACGATGGTGGTGTCGGTAAGGGCATTGTGGTTCAGCTGCGAGATGAAGCTGATATCCATCACCCGGAAGTTGACACCGTAGTCGCGGCAGATTTCCTCGGCAAGTTTCACCTCACTGCTGTGTTTCTGTCCGTAGACGAAGGAGATGGCATAGACTTCCTTGAAATGGTGTTTGGCCCAGAACAGGCAAGTGGTGGAGTCCTGTCCGCCGCTGAGTACGACGAGAGCCTTGTCGCCGCGTGCACCGCCGCTAAGGCGAAGCAGGGGCTTGGGGAGCGAAGAGATGGGAGTGTTGTTCATTTTTCTTGTTTTTTTGTGGAGGTTTTCAAGTTACTCGCTGATTATTTGTTTTTGGGGCGTTTCGCAGATGGGAACGTGGGAACGAACGACATAGTGTTTTCAGAAGAGCGCAACCAAAGAGGGCCGTCCTACGCTTCCGCCGCGTCACTCGTCTTCCGGCAGTTCGTCAGACAAACATCCGTCATGGTCTGCTTCTACAATCTGCCTTGCACGTTCCATGTCCTGCTCATCAATGAGGACATTGACCGAGAAGGCGGTCTGTGTACCCAACCCGGCATTGAACATCGAAACGTTTCCTCCTTGGAGCACACAAGGAATACCCTCGGATGCCAGCCTGCCCTTCAGCAATTCGGCTTCGAAACTGTTGTTGCATGTCATGAAATGTACGACTGCCATAGGAAGTGTTTTTTAAGTTTTTATAGGTAAATGTGCCGAAATCCCTCACATAATTTAAGGGGAGGGGAGGAGGAAAATTCGTACCCTCCCCCACTCTATATCATATGCAAGGCATCCATTCAGCCGGCTGCATTTGCAGGCACTGGAAATTCTAGTCTTGTGTTGCAGCAATCCCTGTAGGGAAGATTATTCGCCGATTGCCTCTACCCAAGCTGTGATTTCCTGCACGCTCGGGCGTTGCACTTCGGTAATCTTGTATTTCTTCAGCACCTCGCTGATTTGCTGCTGAATCTTTTGCGGATTGGCCTCCTTCAGGTCTGCCACCATATAAAAGCCGGCCTTCTGCACCACGGGTACAAGTTCCTGAGGCACACCGATGGCGGTATAGGCCTCCGTCTTGTCGCGCTGGGGCTTCTTTTCGGGTTTCATCTGGGGGAATAGCATCACCTCGCCGATGGCGAACTTGCCGGTAAGGAGCATGACCAGACGGTCGATGCCGATACCGATGCCGAAGGTGGGAGGCATACCATATTGCAGTGCACGGAGGAAATCCTGGTCGATAATCATGGCCTCGTCATCGCCCTTGTCTGCAAGGCGCATCTGCTCCTTGAAACGTTCTTCCTGGTCGATGGGGTCGTTAAGCTCAGAATAGGCATTGGCAAGTTCCTTGCCGTTCACCATAAGTTCGAAACGTTCGGTGAGTCCGGGTTTAGAACGGTGCATCTTTGTCAGCGGCGACATCTCCACGGGATAGTCCATGATGAATGTGGGCTGTATGAAGTCACCCTCACAGGTTTCGCCGAAGATTTCGTCGATGAGTTTGCCCTTGCCCATGGTATCGTCCACTTCGATGCCCAGCTTCTTTGCAGTTTCGCGGATTTCGTCCTCGCTCATTGGATAGAGGTCATATCCGGTCTTCTCCTTGATGGCGTCAAGGATAGGCAGGCGTCGGAAGGGTGCACGGAAGGAAATCACCTTGCCGTCGATTTCCACCTCGGGCTTTCCGTTGACCGCTGTACAAATGGCTTCGAGCATCTTTTCGGTGAATTCCATACCCCAGTTCAGGTCCTTGTAGCTCACATAAAGCTCCATGCAGGTGAATTCGGGGTTATGGGTCTTGTCCATACCCTCGTTGCGGAAGTTCTTTCCCATCTCGTAGACACCCTCGAAACCTCCGACGATGAGCCGCTTGAGGTAGAGCTCAGTGGCAATGCGCATATACATGTCCTGGTTGAGCGCATTGAAATGCGTCATGAAGGGGCGTGCACTGGCACCTCCTGCAATGTTCTGGAGAATGGGGGTATCCACTTCGGTATATCCGGCCTCGTCCAGGATGCGGCGGATGGTGCGTACGATGGTGGCGCGCTTGAGGAACGTTTCCTTGACTCCGCTGTTGACGATAAGGTCCACGTAGCGCTGCCTGTAGCGCAGTTCGGGGTCGTCGAAAGCATCGAACACCTGTCCTGCGGCCTCTTTGACGACGGGAAGGGGCTTGAGGCTCTTGCTCAGGAGGGTGAGGGAACGGGCATGGACGCTGATTTCGCCGGTCTTGGTACGGAAGACGTAGCCACTGACACCTATAAAGTCGCCCAGGTCGAGCAGTTTCTTGAACACGACGTTGTAGAGGTCCTTGTCCTCGCCAGGACAAATTTCGTCGCGCTGGATATATACCTGTATCCTTCCGCGCGAATCCTGTATTTCGGCAAAAGCAGCCTTTCCCATAATGCGTCGGCCCATAAGGCGTCCGGCGATTGTTACATTGCGGCTGTTTTCGGCGTTTGCAGCCACCCGCAGGGGCTGTCCCTCCTCGTCGGTCACGGTCTGGCCGTTTTCATCGGTCTGGAAAGGGAGGTCGGTAAACTGTTCGCGGATGTCATCGCTCCAGGCGTTGACGGGGAATTCTGCTGCAGGGTAAGGTTCAATGCCGCGTTCGCGGAGTTGTGCGAGCGATGCCCGGCGGGCAATCTCCTGTTCGCTGAGTTCAAGATTAATCATTTGTCGTATCGTATTGCTGTTGTTTTCGTTGAAAGGGGGGATATCCGATACCTTATGCAAGGTGTATCTGATGTCTCTGATATCCTATGCAAAAATAGTGTTTTTTTGCAGATTCCACCAGTTATTCCCGTATTTTTTGAATTTTCCGGCACGTCCATCGGCAATGCCTGACACGATGGCGTAGCAAGGGTATGTGGAATTCCTGTCGGCATTGTCCATACCGGACAGCAGTGCGTTTAAGAATAGGGGGCGATTCTGGCTCCCGGGAAGTAGAATTTCAGTATCTCTTCGCAACTGTAGCCTTGCAGACTCATGGCTGCAGCCCCAATCTGACAGAGTCCGACGCCGTGGCCCCATCCCTTTCCGTGCAGGACAAAGGCCGAGGGACGGCCATCGTTGCCACCACGTTTTCCGACTGTAAAGCACGAACTCTTCAGGTGCGTATCGGAAAGCACCTTGCGGATGAGCAGTTCCTTTCCGATTACGACGGAGCCGTTTTCGCCCTTGATGCGCAACCAGACGATGCGTCCGGAAGCGCCCCTTTGCAGCGGTTCGAGGTCGAGAATCCGGCCCAACCCCAGATGCAGGCGTTCCTCCACACGTTTCGTAAGGACAGGGGTTTCGATGGTCTCCTCCCAAGTATCGTAGTCGACTGTGGTGCGGTCGTAACCGTTGAGCACCAGCCGCATCACTCCTTCTTTGCCTCCCGACAGGCGTTCGAGTGCCGACGGATGGCAGAAGGGGTCGTGCACGGGTTGCAGATAATGGTAGTCGCGGTCCTGCCAGCAGGCCGAAAACCGCTCCGTACTGCCGCCACAGGCTTTGTAGAACCTGGTGTCGCAGAGTTTTCCGTCGCGGTCGGTGAGCACCAGGCCGCGGGTGGCTTCCACGGCCTCTTCTGCCTTGCGGTCCACCTGTCGGGTGATGCCCTGGTAGCGTTGGCAGTGGTCGTCGGCACAGACATCGTAATGGACGTGGTCGTCGTGGTCCCAAATGCGTGCGATTACCTTTTCGCCCGCAGTCGTTTCGGGGAGTTTCAGAGGCTCTTCTACAGCATCACTTGGTGCAAGCTGTCTGAGCACCCAGCTGCGCGAGATGATGGCGTGGGTCTTCAGCAGTTCGGGATGGTTGGTGGCTGCCATCTCGCTGGAGATGACGCTTTTCAGATAGGTCTCCACGTCCACATCGTTGATGGCATGCAGCATCCCGTCTTCGGCGGTCAGTCTGAGTCTTCCGAGGAAGGTCTGGTCCTCGAATTGCTGCCAGTGAAACTGCTTGCCGATGACGACATGGTGAAGGGTGAACGGACCGTCTGACTCGAACGTGGCTGACGTGGCCCCGTTATGGTCGATGCCCACACACCCCTCGCCGAGATAGCAGGCATGGTGCCGCTTCCCGCCGATGCTGAAGTCTATTTCCGGCGCATCGATGATGCCGACATGGATGATGGTGTCCGTCATAGGGGAAGTAAAGGGGAAATATGTGGGGTGACGTCACTCAGAAAGGCAGGCGTCGAGCAGGGCACAAATGGCCTCACGGTCGAGATGCTGCCCGATGAACACCAGCTTCTGCATGCGGTCGCCATAATGTTCGTCCCAATCGCGACGGAGCTTGGCATCGGTTTCGAGGGCACGTTGCAACTCGTCCTCGGGCATGGTGGCAAACCATTGTCCGCAGTTCTTGAGGCTCACCTGGCTTCCGGCCTGCTCGAAAAGGTAGCAGGTGTCGGGCTCATCGACAAAATAGCAGATGCCCTTGGCACGGATGATTTCCTTGGGCCACAGACGTGCCACGAACTGGTCGAAAGCGTTGATGTCGAACGCCGGACGGCGGCAGTAGACGAAGGTCGAGATGCCGTATTCGTCGCCGTGGCTGTGTCCTTCGCCATGGTGATGTCCGCAGCAGCAATGCCCTTCGCCGTGGTGATGGTGTCCACACTCGGGGCACACCTCATCTCCGTCTTCATCCTCCTCTTCGTGCCCTTCGTGGTGATGATGGTGATGATGATGTTCATCCTCTTCACCCTCCTCATCGTGCCCTTCGTGATGATGGTGATGATGACGTTCATCCTCTTCTTCCTCCTCATCGTGCCCTTCGTGATGATGATGGTGGTGATGTTCATCCTCTTCGTTATGGTCTTCGTTTCCGTCGTGGTTCTCGATGGCATTAATCCATGCGGCGGAGGTGGCCACGCGGTCGAAGTCGAAGAGGTGGGTATGAAGGATGCGGTCGAAGTCCACGTCGCAATAGTCGCATTCCACAATCTGGGCTTTGGGTTGCAGGGCACGCAGGATTTCGCGGGTATGGGCAAGTTCTTCAGACGTAACCTCCGAAGCCTTGTTCAAGAGGATGATGTTGCAGAATTCAATCTGCTGGATAACGAGGTTTTCGATATCGTCTTCCGCCAGGTTTCCGCCAAGGAGTTTGTGGCCGCCGTTGAATTCGTCCTTCAGGCGCAGGGCGTCCACCACGGTGACAATGCAGTCGAGCTTCGGGAAACCGTCTTCCTCCCATTGGGGCACCACCTGCGGCATGGTCTCGATGGTCTGTGCAATGGGACCGGGTTCGCAGATGCCGCTGGCCTCGATGACGATGTAGTCGAACGTATGCTGGGCGACAATCTCGTGGAGCTGGGCAATGAGGTCCATCTTCAGCGAACAGCAGATGCAGCCGTTCTGAAGTGCCACAAGCGAATCGTCGTTCTGGCCAACGATGCCTCCCTTGGCAATGAGGTCGGCATCGATGTTCACCTCGCCGATGTCGTTGACAATGACGGCAAAACGGATGCCGCGGCGGTTTGAAAGTATCTTGTTGACGAGTGTCGTCTTGCCGCTGCCCAGATAACCGGTCAGCAACAGAATGGGGGTTTCGGGATATTTCATAGCGTATTTTTCTTTTCATAGGTCGAAGACCTGCAACTGCAAAGATAGCGCTTTTATTACGAAGTAAGAGAAATATTCCCTCAAAATACGGCAGATATTTTCATCCCCATGGCTTCGGTGTCATTCCGCCGTGCAATTCTCCCAAGTATAGCACCGGATTTTCATGCTTTCTGACTCGAACGGGAGGCTGTTTCCGAACGGGTGGACAATTGCGGAGTACCACCGATGAAGACGCTATACCCAAACGCCTGGATGCTGCCGGTCCGGAAACAGGCAAAAAAAATATTGCACACTCGCCCGTTTCTTTCCGAAAAACAGAAGAAAAACACAGGCCAAATCACCCTGAAAATCTAGAAATATTTTGACAATGTCCGGCACCGCTTCCAGAGCGAAAAAACGCTCAAATTCGAACGTTTTGCAACATCCGGCTTGCATTTTGAAGGATATATATCAAACCAAAAACAAGGGTTTACACTACACTACGCCCGGATTTTTATCGAAAATGGCGCAAAAACGACAAAAGACGGCCCTTTTTCGACAAAAAACACCGGACTTCTTCGAGATAAACATCCGCACTTTTGAGGCAAAACATCGGAACTTTGCCCCAAAGAAGTCCGATGTTTCTGCATTTCCGGCCCGAAAACGCCGAGAAAACACGCAAAACGGGGCCTCAAAGCCTAATGGTCCTATTTTGCGATATTTCGGACCGACAATGGGCGTGGCGGCTTCCGACGGCCTTCTCGGGCCAATAACGGCGCACCTATGAGGCCGAAAAAAGGACCGTAAGGAAGGGCGAAAAAAAATTGCACACTCCCGCATTCCGGAGCCTTCCACCCCTACTTTTCGTCCAGCTTTCCGGAGGTACAAACGGTGTTTTTTCTGCATGTCTTCACTCTACCCTTCACGAGTCAGACCTCTCCGCAAGGGAACACACAAAAAAAAGAACCTGCAGTCCGCACGAACAGACTGCAGATTCCAAAAGAAAAAGTCCCAAATATGGAGGTAAGAAATATGCAATAGCCCGGAATGTCTTTCCTTTAAGGAAAGGACCCTCCCCTATTGGCCCCTTCCAAAACCTGGGACACTACCCTTTCAGGTCGGCCTCGAATCCGATGGCATCCACCGCCTTCATCAGCTCTTCGGCTTCGGCATTTCCGATGACAACGGCCTCACCGGCTGCCTGGCTGACCGTAACGTCTGTCACCCCTTCGACGCTGCGCAAGGCCCGGTCTACGGCCGCTGCACAGTGGGAGCAGGTCATGCCGCGTACCACCAGCCGTACGGTGGGGAGGTCAGAAACCTCATCCCCTTCTTCGTCGTGGCAATGACAGTGCCCATGGCATCCGTCTCCGCATGCCGTGGCCCCACTTTCCACGGCGTGGTCGTGGCAGTGACATCCACATTCCGTCCGTCCCCATCCCATGCCGAAACGGGGAAGCACAAGGGCATTCAGGAGCAGGAGCAACAGGATGGCCGACGATGCCCACATCCACCATGCCATTCCCTCGTGACAGCACGCTGCACCCTGCGTCAGATATCCGAGGAAATCCACCGTACCTCCAAATTGCAGGGCGTCGACCGCCACTCCAAAACCTACGGCACCGAGCACAATGCTGGCAATGTATGCCGTCAGTGTGCGCAGCCCCAGCACCTTGCGCACCACCAGGAGCGATGCCACGTTGCAGGCAGGTCCGGCCATGAGCAGCACGAGCGCAGCACCGGGCGTCAAACCCTTGAGCATCAGGGCCACAGCTATAGGGATGGAACCTGTGGCACAGAGGTACATGGGCACGGAAATGCAGAGCACCAAGGCCATTGAGGCCCACGTGTTGCCTTGGAAGATGGCGAACCATTCGGTGGGGACAAAGACGGTGATGAGCGCCGCCACCACCAGACCTACGGCAAGCCACTTGCCGATGTCGCCCATCATCTCCACATAGGCATACCGCAACGCTTCTGCCATCCTCTGTCCGAATGGGCGGTGCGGTGCAGAATCTGTGTCATGGCCGGGTGCTCCCTCCGCTGCAACGGCCGGCGTTTCCGCCCCGCCAGGGGTCAGCAGGTGGGTGACCGTTCCGGCAAGAACTGCCGTGCACAGTGCCGCCACAGGACGCACCAAAGCGAATGGCCAGCCCATAAGGCTATAGGTAGCGATGATGGAATCGACACCGGTTTGGGGAGTGGCCACCAAAAAGGCGGTAACGGCACCCTGCGAAGCCCCCTCGCGACGCAGTGACATGGCAGTGGGGATGACACCGCATGAACACAGGGGCAGGGGAATGCCGAAGAGCGTGGCCCACAGCACCGAACGGAGGTTGGGAGCCGAAAGATAACGGGCATAGAGACGTCCGGGGATAAAGGCATGCATCAGTCCTGCCAGGCCGAAACCCAACAGCAGATAAGGCGACATGCCGTTGATGAGATGGAGAATTTCGTCGGTTTTCAAAGTGATATCCATAGGCTTTCAAAACTTTCAAAAGATGAAAAAAACAGGCCCCAAAGCCATTCGTTCAGTGAAAGCGGGACAATATAAGTGAAAGCGGGACAATATAAATAAGGAAAACACCCCCGCTTCACGGCAATCTGTCTGGCTTTGTTTTGCAGGCAAAGGTAGTGGAAAAGTTTTGCAAACGGAATGCAAAAGGCTGTTTTGAAGGGAAAATATTTGCCGGTGTCCAATTAATTGCTAAATTTGCAACGGATACCCATGCGGTTTCTCCAAGACTTTTCCCACAAGTGTTTTCCAGGGGATTGCCCCTAAAAGACACCATGAAAAAAGACACCCATATGAAGACAGCTCTCATACAAATGTCGTGCACCCCCAATGCTGACGACAACCGTGCACGGCTTGCGGAACACATTGCCGAAGCCGCCGCCCAAGGCGCAGAACTGGTGGTGCTCCAGGAATTGCACAATACGCCCTACTTCTGCCAGGTGGAGGACACCTGCAACTTCGACCTTGCGGAACCCATCCCCGGACCGTCGACCGCATTCTTCGGCAATCTGGCCAAACTGCACGGTGTGGTCCTCGTCACAAGTCTGTTCGAACGCCGCGCCGCCGGACTCTATCACAACACCGCTGTGGTGTTCGAACGTGACGGCAGCATCGCAGGACGTTATCGCAAGATGCACATTCCGGACGACCCGGCATATTACGAAAAGTTCTATTTCACACCGGGCGACCTCGGCTTCGAACCCATCGACACTTCCGTCGGACGCCTCGGCGTACAGGTGTGCTGGGACCAATGGTACCCCGAGGGAGCACGCCTCATGGCCCTCCGCGGGGCTGATATCCTCATCTACCCCACCGCCATCGGCACCGAAAGCAGCGACACTCCCGAGGAGCAGGAACGCCAGCGCGAAGCCTGGACCACCGTACAGCGTGGCCATGCCGTAGCCAACGGACTGCCTGTGGTGAGCGTCAACCGCACCGGATGGGAGCCCGACCCCTCGGGACAGACGGGAGGCATCAGTTTCTGGGGCTCTTCGTTCGTGGCCGGACCGCAGGGCGAAATTCTCTATCGGGCTCCCAAAGATGAAGAAACGGTGGCCGTGGTCGACATCGACATGAAACGTTCGGAGCATGTACGACGCTGGTGGCCCTTCCTACGCGACCGCCGCATCGAAGCGTTCGGTCCCCTTGCGAAACGATTCCTCGACTGATATCCCCACCTTGTTCCCACCGAAAAAAATGCCTTTCATGCGTCAGTTGTTCCTTCTCGGCAGTCTGTTGCTCGCTCTCCCCATGTGGGGCGGAAACCGCACCGTCACCGTAGCCGTATTTACCCTTAACGACTTCCACTGCGGCATCGTACAGGACCTTCGCAAGGAGATTCCAGGAGCCCCCTGGGTGGTGCAGACGCTCGACAGTCTGAAAAAAGAGTATCCCTACCATGTCACCCTCTCGGCAGGCGACAACTTCGGCGGCAGTTTCTACTATTCCGCCACCCGCCAGTCGAGCCTCATGCCACGGGTGTTCTGCGATATGGGCATCACGCTGAGTGTGCCCGGCAACCATGCCTTTGACGACGGACAGGAAGCCTTTGCCCGCAAATGGGCCGACTCCGACTACCTGCCCCGGCGCTGGAACTTCCGCTACGTCTGTGCCAACATGCGCCGCGAGGGCCGTATCCCCGACTCCTGCCAGCCCTGGGCGGTGGTGCCGGTACCCATTGGCGACGGCGATACCGTGAAGGTGGCTGTCACCGGACTCATCACCGCCAACACCCCATACCAGGCGAGCGCACGGAAAGTGGCGGGACTGGAATTCGACGCACGCTACGATGCCGTCCTCGACTCGCTCGAACACCTGCCAGGATACAGCGAAGTGGCAGAGGCCGACGTGCACGTGCTGGCCACACACATCACAGCCTACAACCTGAACGGCAAACCCGTCTTTGACGACCCCGGGCAGGACGCACTCTATAGCCTCGACCGCGATGACATCGATGCCATTGTGGCAGCGCATTCCCACTCCAAACTTGCCGGATACATCCAGTGCGGACGACCCTACCCCATCGTGCAGGCATACTGGCATGGCGGATATGTCGGCATGCTGCTCTGCGAAGTGGACCTCGACACCCACCGCACACTGAAGGTCACACCCAGCATCGTTCCCGTCAACCCCCACGCAACGCTCGGCGTCAAGGCCGCACGACTGAAGGCACAGATTGACGAACAGATGGCCACCACCCATTTCCGCGGACATGCCCTCAACGAAGTGCTGGCACATGCTGCGGCTGACATCCCCCACGACCGCACCGTCAAGACCATTGAGACGGGAGTGGGCCAGCTGGTGACTGAGGCTTATGCCGACGCCTACCGGAATGCAACAGCCGAAGACGGCAAGGAACACGAAGGGGACATTGTGGTTGGCATCAGCCACTTCGGAAGCATCCGTGCCGGATTCTATGCCGGCGACATCAGCGTGCTCGATGTGGGCGAAGCCTTGCCCTTTGCCAACCCCCTGAAGTGCTACCGGTATACAGGACGCCAACTGAAAGCCCTCCTCGATTTCGGCATCAACCGCTGCCGGCTGGGACGCATACAGACCAACCGCCTACGGGTGGAACAGGATGCCAAGGGCAACATACGCCGCATCTATGCCCGCAACAACCGGGGCGAAGAGGTGCCCGTCAACGACAAGACACGCCTCATACTCGTCACCGACGACTACATCACCACCGGAGGCGACGGATACAGCCCTGCTTTCTTCCCCGAGGCCGATATCATCGGCGTGGATGTCCCGCAGTCGACCGACGCCTTCATCCAATACCTGCAGCGGAAAAAGACGCTGTAGGCCCTTTTACCTCATAGGGATGTTCTATAAATTAGCTTGAGACAGTTTTCGAACTATCGCACAGTAGATTTCTGTCCTGCAAACACGCGCAAAGATTGTGCAAGGTGAGCGCAGAGGCTGAGTTTACTAAGACTATGCCGAGCCGCAGCCAATCTTCGGCGAAGCCACAGCGGGCTATGTAAGTGTTTAAAGGATAGAAATATACAATGATTGTGCAAGGTGAGTGCAGAGCAAAACTTGTTTTGGCTATGCCGAACCGCAGCCAATCATGGGCAAGTCCAAGCGAGAGTATGAAAAGCTCTGGAGCAGCGAGAGCAGAAGCCAAGTTGACTTGGATTATGCCGAGTCGTGACAGAGCAAGGCGAAGCCAAGTGGCCAAGCATAAGAACACTTCCTAATTGAATAATAAACTAATTTATAGAACATCCCTATACCGTATTTCCCATCTGTATGGACGGCAGGTTCCGTACATACAGACATTACCCACCCCCATAACTCCACAATCATCATGCAAATCTCTACCCTTTTCCGCCGCACGCTCCTGACAGGAATGGCGGCGCTCACCTACACCCTCTCCTGCCATGCCGGAAGTTGGGAACGCATACATCCCCTTACAGGAGTATGGGGACTGCACATCAGCCAGCAGGGTACCCTCTTGGCATCGAGCTACACGGCCGATGCCTCCGACGGAATATACTGGTCGGACGACCAAGGCGCTACATGGACCCGTGCCGACGTGGCGGACCATAACTATACGGCTTTCTTCGAGACCGGCGACTACATCTTCGCACTGGGATACGGATGCTACATGGCACGCTCGGCTGATGGCGGACATACATGGACGGTCATCGACTACCGCGACATGATGAATGGCATTATCTCGCCCTCGGACCTCGACTATACGGCATGCTATGCCATGACCGAAAGGGACGGAGTGATTTATGCCGCAGACTTTGCCGGAGGAGTCATCTATTCGGAAGACATGGGCGAAACCTGGAAACACACCGAGGACAGTTTCTTCATGGTCGACAACGGAGGCAAGGGACAGACGCACCAGGTGCTCTACAACATCGACAGTATCAACGACCGCATCCTGGCTTTCGGACTCTATGAAGTGTACGAATACCTGCCCGCATACGACAAATGGAGCACCCTGCGCTACGACAGCAACTGCATGAGCGTTTCCGTCAAACATAAAGGACAGCTCTATTGCGCCCGCGCCATCGAGAACTCCGACCCTGAAGTTCCATTCATCGAATATACCGCCGACGGTGAAAACTGGTCGACAATCGCACGCCCCGAAGGACTTGAAAACAACTACGTCCGCGCCATGGGCAGCGACGGACAACGGCTTGTGGTAGGCACCATCCGCAACGGCATCTACCATTCGGCGGACGACGGAAAGACCTGGGAGGCTGTGGACACCGAATCCTTCCCCCAGCTGCTGCCCGACATTCCCCAACTTGCCGACCTGCGTCTGGCACCTCTCAACATCCGTCTCGATGCGGACTACATCTACGTAGCGGCATACGCCTCGGAATACGATGCAGGAACGGCGCCCGGAGTCTACCGCTACCCCATTGCCGACCTGAAGCTCGTGCCTGAAGGTGTGGAAACAGTAACCCTCGACAAGGTTGCAGCCGGCAGCGAAACCTATACCCTTGACGGACGACGCACCCACGCAGACGATGCTCACGGCATCGTGGTGACGAAACAAGGCAAGATGCTTCGATAACTATGGAACATCCCCACCACGCAGACAGCCCGCATCTCCATGGCCAGACCTTCCGCATCGCCGTGGCCGACCCCAATTTCCTGGCAGGATTCGGACTGCAGCAGCTGTTGCGGAGCATCATACCCACGGCCGAAGTGAGCGTCTACGTTACCTTCGAGCAATATTTTGAGCATACGCTCTTCTTCCGCCAACGACGGCAGAAAAGCATCGTCATGGTGAGCGGCGACATGCTGATCAGCGGCGTGCCCACGCTGAACGTCTGCCAAAGCGAGGAAATGGTGCTCAAGGCTCTCGTGGGGCTGCGGCGGATGGGACATCCCTCGGCAGAGAAAGGGGCGGAATGCTCCACCGAGACGATCCTTTCCCCCCGCGAAGTGGAAGTGGCAAGGTTGCTGGCAAAAGGCTGCATCAACAAGGAAATTGCCGACATTCTCTCCATCTCGCACACCACGGTTATCAGCCACCGCAAGAACATCATGGAAAAACTCCATGCGCGTTCCCTGGCCGACGTCATCGTCTATGCCGTCATACATGGCCTGGTTGATGTAGGGGAAGCGTAACGCATGCCATAAGCACTGCATGTGTGGGGCGTGAAGAAACGAAAAATGCATCTCCTGCAGGTGCCGGAAAAGACAACATGCAGGAGATGCACGGACGCTTCAGAGGGATTTTAAAGCACACCCTCTACTCATAGAGATGGAACATGCGCTCCAGCATCTTCCACTTCTCGTCGGACGTTTCACCGGGACGGCAATCCTGGAACCGGGCGTTCCAGTCTTCCCATTCCTGCTGACGCGGCATGGTGGCCAGACGGGCCATCGCACTGTCCCAGTCGAAGTCGGCAGGAGCCTCGACAATCATCACCAGATGGCGGCCCGTACGGTAGATTTCCATTTCCAGGATGCCTACGGCACGGATGCCTTCCATGATTTCTGGCCACATCTCCTCACGGGAGTGCTGGCGTTCGTAAGCCTCAAGCATGGCAGGGTCATCCTTCAGGTCAAGAATCTGCACATAGCGCTTGGTGGCAAAGGGATACTTCTTTACAGGTGTTCCTTTCATGGCTTTTCTTCAAAAAAAAAATTGCAATAATATATTATATGTGGTGGTTACAGACAGTTCCCACCCTATCATTATCATACGCTCCTGACTAAGCAAGGGGCACACACAAGATGTCGGAACCAATGAAAATGATGACAGAAAGAAGTTCCCGGCAATGGTATGTGCTGAAATGCAGAAGGCAGATACTCAAATCTCGCGACATACTGCATGAACTGCGGAAGAGCCATGCCGAAGATTTCGAATTCTTCCTGCCCACACGCTTTGTAGTGGAACAGGTGGGAGGACGGCGGCGAAGGGTGGAAAAGGCCGTGGCCTTCAACTTTGCCTTTGTCAATTGCCGGTATGCCTTGCTGCGGCAGTTGGTGGAAGACTATGCCCATCTGTTTTTGCTCCAGTACCGCCGTATGGGTCAAAGCGACACCCCTTGCCTGGCAAAAGACCGCCTACTGGTGGTACCTGATGCAGAGATGGAGATGTTCATGCGCACCATCGGCGCCTACGACGGTACCGTACCGGCACTCCTCCCCGAAGAGGCCGACCTGGAAAAAGGCGACCGCGTACGCATCATCGGCGGACAGTTCGATGGCGTCGAGGGCATCCTCGTTACACGGCAGGGAAAGGACGGCGGAAGGGTGCTCGTGAAAGTGAGCGAAGTGATGTGTGTGCCGACGCTCGAAATAGAACCCGAGTACATCGAAGTGTTGGAATTCGCACCCGAAAGCCGGCATCTTTACAAGAAATTCGACAGCTACATCCAGAAAATCCGCCATACACTCAAAGCCTGCCTATACCACGAAATGGGACTTTCCCTGCCACCGGCAGCAGGTGAGCATCTGAGGGCCGCCTATGCAAACACCGGAAAGGGACAGACGGAGGCCGCCATGTTCCTCCGCCGCTTCGGTAACTTCCGTCCTGCCACCCTCAACCAGCGAGCCCGAAAACTCGTGTTCATGCTCATGTCGTACAAGGTCCTGGGGCAACTCAAGGCCATGGACGAACTGATGAAAGAGGCCGAGGACTTCGAACCGCGCCTCACTGCCGTCACACAGCTGGCCTTCCTGCGCGTCTATCTCTACGCCGTCAGCGGGAGCCGTAAGCACCTTACAGCGGCCCTCACTGCAGTGAAAGCACTGGAAAACGCTAAGAAATCGGACCTCCTCCGCGAAATGCTTAACGAAGACCTCAACGACTTCCGCCACATCTACGGCCACTCCTGAGGGTGGAAGACGAGGGGCAGAGCCTGCGGAAGGGGAGTACGGCAAAAAGCCGGGGGGAAGGCCATGCCGGCGGCAAATGTAACACTTTTATTTGGAATCACACACACGACAAGGTGGAAAACGGTCATCTCCAGGCCATTTTCCACCTTGCCGCGCATTACACATTCCCCGTCTCTGTGTGCAAAATTCTGACATACGCAAATACCAAAAAGTGTAAAATTGGTACATCCTTCTCTGATTCTACACCATTTTACGTGAAAATTTCGCACAAAATATTGTTTTGTGTGCATAACCGCCGTAATTTTGCAGCAAAATTTTCCGACGGCACACGCTCTCCCGCACTTTCATTTCCACTCGGAATCCCCACCGCCACGCACAGGCGGGGGCACAGGAACGCAGAATGCAAATGCTGAAAGAACGCAGAAGAATGCAAAAAGGAGGAGACGATATCCGCCACAACCCATTTTCCATAATGAAGAAAATCATCCTTACCGCCGCCATCGCGGCACTCGCACTCCCCGCCCTGGCCGGAGGTCTGCTCACCAACACCAACCAGAACGCAGCCTTTCTGCGCAACATGGCCCAGGATGCCCAGCTCACCCTCACCAGCATTTATGCCAACCCTGCCGGTAACGTTTTCCTCAGCGAAGGCTGGCATCTGAGCCTCAACTCCCAGACCGCCTTCCAGCAGCGCAACATCGACACCACCTTCCCCCTCTTTGCAATGAACGTCAACAACCGCGAGCTGACGCACTACTTCGAGGGCGAGGCCAAGGCTCCCATTATACCCAGTGTCAGCGTGTCGTATAACAAGGAGCGTTGGAGCGTGCTCGCACACTTTGCACTCACCGGCGGAGGCGGCAAATGCGAATTTGCTGAAGGTCTCGGATCCTTTGAGTCGCTTGTAGGCGGAATGTTCGCACAGAACATGTCCAAAGTACAGGGTCTCCTGGCACAGGGCATCAGTGCACAGGTGGCACAGAGCTACATCCAGGCTGGTGTTCCCGCCGAAAAGGCTACGGCAATGGGTACACAGATAGGAAGCACCACCGCCATCACCGGTTACAGCATGGACAGCTACCTCCGCGGACGCTCCTACTACTTCGGACTCACCGTGGGAGGTGCCTACAAGTTCCTCGACAATTTCTCCGGATTTTTCGGACTCCGCGGCATCTATGCCAGCTGTAACTACAACGGATACGTGCAGGATGTGAAGGCACACTACAACGTGCCCGCCAACGCACAGTTGCAGTTCCCCGGGGTGCAGGGCGAACAGTCGCTGAACACCGACCTCGCACTCAACTGCAACCAGACCGGATTCGGCATCACTCCCATCATCGGCCTTGACTGGAAGATCAACGAGCAGTGGAACCTTGCCATGAAATACGAGGCTCCCACAAAGGTCAACCTCAAGAACGACACAGAGATGAACGAGACCGCTGCCGCCCTGGCACAGGATCCCACCAGCCCACTTGCACAGTTCCGCGACGGCGAGAAGGTGCGTGAGGACATCCCCGCCATCCTCACCGCCGGAGTGATGTACACTCCCATTGAGCAGGTACGCATCAATGCCGGATGGCACTACTACTTCGACAAGCAGGCCACGAAATACGGCGACAAGCAGGATCTCCTGAAGAAGGGGAGCCTGGAATTCAATGCCGGCATCGACTGGCGTTTCCACCGCCTCTTCACCGTTTCAGCCTCTTGGCAGAACACCAACTACCGTATGACGGACGAGTACATGAACGACATCTCGTTCAACCTTCCCAGCAACAGTTTCGGCTGCGGTTTCCGCATACATCCCTCCAAGTATTTCAACGTGGACCTCGGATATATGCACACCTTCTACCGCGACCGCGAGGTGACCACACCGACCGCCGCCGGAAACAAGGTCGACCTCTATTCCCGCACCAACGACTGCTTCGGCATCGGCTTCAACATCTATCTCTAAAGACCCACAGCCCTTGTACCGCTATTATAAAGCGGAGTGAAGGACCACAACGATAAAAGCCTGACAATTTGACGATTGTCGGGCTTTTTTGCCTACAGAACCGGAAATTATCCTTAAATTTGCACACCTGAATCCCCACATCAAAAAAGTAAGAAACAAATAAGAATACGATATAGATGTTTGAAAATCTAAGCGAAAGACTTGAACGCTCGTTCAAGATTCTCAAAGGTGAAGGCCGCATCACCGAAATCAACGTGGCAGAAACCCTGAAGGATGTCCGCCGTGCCCTCCTCGACGCCGACGTCAACTACAAGGTGGCAAAAAGCTTCACCGACACCGTCAAGCAGAAAGCGCTGGGACAGAACGTCCTCACCGCCGTCAAACCCTCGCAACTGCTGGTGAAGATTGTGCACGACGAACTTGCCACACTCATGGGCGGGCATGCCACCGACCTCAAACTCGAGCACCGTCCCGCTGTCATCCTCATGGCCGGACTCAACGGTGCGGGAAAGACCACGCTAAGCGGAAAACTTGCTCTCTTCCTAAAGACAAAGAAAAAGCGCAACCCCCTCCTTGCCGCCTGCGACACCTACCGCCCCGCCGCCATCGAACAGCTCCGCGTGCTGGCAGAACAGATAGATGTACCCATCTACATGGACCTTGAAGAGAAGGACCCCGTAGCCATTGCCCGCGCTGCCCTGCAGGAAGCCAAGGCAAAGGGCTACGACACCGTCATCGTCGACACCGCCGGACGCCTCGCCGTCGACGAAACGCTGATGAACGAGATTGCTGCCGTCAAGGAGGCCGTGCAGCCCGACGAAACCCTCTTCGTCGTCGATGCCATGACCGGACAGGACGCCGTGAACACCGCCAAGGAATTCAACAACCGCCTCGACTACGACGGCGTGGTACTCACCAAACTCGACGGTGACACCCGCGGCGGAGCGGCTCTCAGCATCCGTGCCGTGGTGGACAAACCCATCAAGTTCGTGGGAACGGGCGAAAAGATGGAGGCGCTCGACGTCTTCCACCCCGAACGTATGGCCGACCGCATCCTCGGCATGGGCGACATCGTCAGCCTTGTCGAGAAGGCGCAGGAACAGTTTGACGAAGCCGAAGCCCGACGACTCGCAAAGAAGATTGCAAAGAACCAGTTCGACTTCAACGACTTCCTCAACCAGCTCCAGCAAATCAAGAAGATGGGCAACATCAAGGACCTGGCATCGATGATTCCCGGTGTGGGGAAGGCCATCAAGGACGTCGACATCGACAACAGCGCATTCGCTGGCATCGAGGCCATCATCCTCTCCATGACACCCCGTGAGCGCCAGCACCCCGAAATCCTCAACCAGAGCCGCAAGATGCGCATTGCCAAGGGTAGCGGACGCGGCATACAGGAGGTGAACCGCTTCCTCAAGCAGTTCGACCAGACGGCCAAGATGATGCGCATGATGAGCAACGGAGGCATGAAGCAGATGATGCGGAACATGCCGAAGGGAATGCCCGGAATGCCGAAGTTCTGATTCTCCATCCCCTTTCGCATCCCTTTTTCAACACACATAGCCCCCGGACGGACACCATATGCCGTGTCCTCCGGGGGCTGGATCTTGAATATCGTCTATGACATGGATGCGCTCTTCGTTCACCCCCACACAACGATATGAAAATGATATGCGGTCTAAAACGAAGACCTTTCTCACGCTACCGTCACTCATACGTACCAGGTTTATTCCCTTGACGGGCACTTTTTGACCTATCTGACAGCAAAAAATTGAGTTGGGTGACGCATTGACGAAGTCAGGAAAAAGGTGCGGCTGAATGCCGCACCTTTTTTTATTATTTTACTACCTTCTTGCCGTTGATGATATAGATACC
>SFJN01000019.1 GCA_004555055.1 Bacteroidales bacterium
TAAACACTTACATAGCCCGCTATGCGCGTGTTTGCAGGACAGAAATCTACTGTGCGATAGTTCGAAAACTGTCTCAAGCTAATTTATAGAACATCCCTTTGGTTAGGTGGGTGCTGAAAAAGGTATGTTTCCCGAAAATTCCGGACGTTTACTCCATCGAGACGTTTACTCCATCGAAAGGAGTTTGCGCGCGAAACGGTTGTTGACAGTATGTCCGGGCTTGTAGGCCTCCACACGCCCGCGGAGGGGGCGTCCCACAAGGGCCAGGTCACCGAGGAGGTCGAGCACTTTGTGGCGTGCGGGCTCGTTTTCCCACTGCAGGGGACGGAGTTGGAGGAATCCGAGATGCGAGGCGTCGCGGTGCGGTGCACCGAGGGCATCGGCAAGTTTGTCAAGGTCGGCCTGTGCCATCGGACGGTCATAGATGACGAGGGCATTGCTCAAGTCACCGCCACGGATGAGTCCCATCTGCAACAGTGGGGCAATCTCACGTACGAAGACGAAGGTACGTGCGGCTGCAAAGTCGGTAGCGAAGCACGAAAGGTCGGAAAGATGCGCACGTTGTGTGGTGATGAGTTCCGAACCCTCGAAATAAATGGTGGTGTCGATGCTCAGTCCCGCAGGCGAGGCAAAGACCGTAGGCTGGGGAACTACGAACTGCTTCTGCTCATCGTCGCAAGCATGCTCTCCAGGCGGCAGAGGGGGAAGTATGCGTAGCCACGAACCTGTTTTTTCATCTCGGTATTCATAGGGTTCGGTGATGGTAAGGTAGTTGCGCGGTGCATCCTGCTCGAGGAGCCCTACACGGAGAATTTCCTGCACGTAATAGCGGCTGCTACCGTCGAGGATGGGGAATTCGGGTCCGTCCACCTGTATGAGACAGTTGTCGACGCCACAGGCGAGGAGCGCTGCCATGGCGTGCTCGATGGTGGAAATGCGAATATCTCCGTCGGCAATGACGGTGCCTCGCGAGGTGTCGACCACACGGTCGGCAAGGGCGGGGACTATAGGTTCGCCGGGAAGGTCGGTACGCTGTACCTGCAGACCATGGCCTACGGGTGCGGCAAGGAAGGTCACCGTGAGTTCAAGTCCGGTGTGCAGCCCTTTGCTGCTCAGCGAAAATGGGGCAAGAAGAGTATGTTGCACGTTGGTTGGGGTTGGGACATTAGGATAAGGGGGTGTACTTCAAATCAGCATTCTTTTCAGGAGCGAACCATAGAGTCACCCCCGAGAATGCCGTGGACGGAGGCTTACTTTGTAAGTTCCTCTATCCGGGCGTTGAGGGCATCAATCTGCTTCTGCATGCGCTTCAGTTCCTCAGCCATGTCGGGCAGGCGCTTGACGTAGATGGACGACTTCTGCCACTGGCGGAAGTCCATTGCGGGCGAACCCATAATGGTGGCTCCGGGCTTCTTCTGGCTGACGATGCCAGACTGTGCGCCGGCGTGGGTGCGGGGTGCTACATTGATGTGCCCGGCCACGCCCACCTGACCACCGAACATGCACCATTCGCCCACCTTCGTGCTGCCGGCCACGCCTACCTGCGCCGACATCACAGTGTGTGCACCCACCTCGCAGTTGTGGGCAATCTGTACAAGGTTGTCGAGCTTCACACCGCGGCGCACATAGGTGCTGCCCATAGTAGAACGGTCGACACAGGCGTTGGCTCCGATTTCCACATTGTCCTCGATGGTGACGATACCAATCTGCGGAATCTTCTCGTAACCTTCTTCGGAAGGTGCGAACCCGAATCCGTCGGCTCCGATGACCACTCCGCTGTGGAGGATGACCCCGTTTCCGATACGGCAGCCATGGTAGATGCTTACATGGGGATAGAGGATACAGTCTTCACCTACAGCGGCACCTTCTTCGATGGTGGTGTTGGCATAGACCTGCGTACGGCTACCGACGGTGACATTGTCGCCGATGACGGCAAACGGACCGATGTAGACGTCCTCACCGATCTTTGCCGTAGGACTTACGAACGCAAGGGGATGGATGCCCTTACGGCGCTGCGTCATGCTTTCGTAGAGGGTGAGCAGGCGTGCCACAGCCTCATAGGCATTGGCCACACGGACCAAGGTGGCTGAAACCGGCTGTTCGAGTACGAAATCGGCATTCACAAGCACGATGCTCGACTGCGTGGAATAGAGATAATGGGCATATTTGGGATTGGCAAGGAAAGAGAGGGCACCTGGCTGGCCTTCCTCAATCTTTGCAAAGGTCTTCACACTGGCATTGGCATCACCTTCGACCGTTCCACCAAGATAGGCGGCAATTTGTTGGGCGGTAAATTCCATATTGATTCATTCGTCCCTACTCCTCCCCTAGCCGCATACAACGGCAAAAAGGGATAGCAGAAGCACAATTATCTGTTTTATTTCTTTATTTACAAGACCAGTTCGTCGTAACCACGCACGTTTCCGCAAGAAAAGAAAGGCAAATCGTTCAAGCGCTTACACAAACTTTCTCCGAATACGATACTGGAATCTGAAAGGTTAATTTCAGCATACACATCTCAATTTTCTGCGTAATATTCCATGTATGACGGCTGATGCCGGACGTGGATATTTGTGCGTTCATCCTGCCACCAGTACGAAGGCACAGAATTGTCACACCAACTTAGGTGCAAAGATAACACAAAGAAAACGAAACTGACAAGAAAACTTTGAGAAAAAATAATGTTTTTTTTCAAAAATCATTCATAATATCCCCACATCCTTTGCTTTTCTGCCATGATGTATATCCCGACTTCCCGAAACCAAAGGAAAAGCGGTACAAAGATGTGCTTCGCAAGGGTTCAGCAGACAGTATGGGAGAGGCTGGGAAGAGATGTGGCAAAAGGGGCGGCAAACCTGGATCCGGACGACCGCGTACAGCCGAATTCAGGCTAAAAAACAGGGGAGTGTGCAATTTTCGAGACCGGCATTCCGGATGGATTTCAAAGGAGGCGAAAACCCGTTTCTAATGGCCCGAGAAGGCCATCGGAAGCCACCACGGCATCCTTCGGTCCGAAATATTGCAAAATCTGGAAAAGGGCATTTTACGGGGTTTTCCGGCCGGAAAAGCGAAAACATCGGACTTCTTTGGGCAAAAGTACGGATGTTTGTCCCCAAAAGTACGGATGTTTTGCCTTGAGAAGTCCGATGTTTTTGAAGCCAAAACGACCCGATTTCGCGCTTTTTTCATCAAAAACACGCGTATTTCAAAGGAAATCGAATCTATCTCTCCCATTTTCCGAAAATCAAAATACCACAAATTGACATCACAACCTT
This sequence comes from Bacteroidales bacterium, assembly GCA_004555055.1. Lineage (GTDB taxonomy): Bacteria > Bacteroidota > Bacteroidia > Bacteroidales > Bacteroidaceae > Alloprevotella. Next base: position 3,276 of record SFJN01000019.1, read on the forward strand.
GCAAAACACCGAAAAACAGCCCAATTTTCACTCTGGAAGGGTCGCGAAAGATTGTCAAAATTTTTGAAGGTTTTGGCATCAAAAAGAAGCGTTCTGAATGCATGTTTTGGGGGCGTTTCTGGGATAGTGTGCAATTTTCCCAACCACGTTCTGAGGGTCTTTTGCCGACTGCAAACCAGCATTCATCACCTTCTCCCCCACTCCGCTCAAAATTTACTTTCCAAGCATTTCGGAGACCTGTCCGACACCAGTATGGAAAGGATGTAGTGTTTGCGAACAGATACGTTTCGTTTTGAAAATCCGGAACATTTCGTTTTGCTGATTATACACCCCATATTGCTCGCCAATAGAGAAAGGGGAGAACAAAAGACCGTGCCTGTTGCTCAATGCACAGACACGGCCATAGACGTATGGTATGCTACGTATTATCTTGGATTCAATCCTCAGAAAAGATAGGATAAGCGGCTAATAATCATGCCGTTCCGTCAACATAAATTATGTAAAGGATTAGCGTAAACGGCACGGTTAACGATACTGCACCTTCAGGTCGGTGACACCACTCTTGAACTGTCCGGCACGGCGGAGGGGGAAGACGAGGGTGGGCTGATAATACATCTTCTGACCCTCGGTGTAGACTTCGGGACGGGCATCGTAGGGATTGCCATAAACGAAGTCGGCTTTCTGGCCTTCGGTGATGACATAGAGGGTGCGGGGCTTGAGTTCCTCGCGGAGCTTTCCGTCGACAAGGAGACGGGTGCTGCGGTTGTCGCCCTCGACAGTAAGCGTCACCTTCTGCCCTACAGGCAGACGGTAGTTGAAGGTGTTGAGGTATCCGTCGCGTGCAAATCCGAGTTTGCCCTCACGGGGGTCGCTGAGATAGAACACGGCATGCTCCGACTCGAAGAGTACGGTGCCCTTCTCTTCTGCCTGGGCTTCGACGGTAAAGCTGACGCTGTAGTCGTATCCCACCTCCTCGGCAGGTCCCTGGCAACCGGCCTTCACCTCTGCCATTTCAAGGGGAGCGGCCAGGCGTCCGAGCTCATTCACACCAGGAGCCTCCGAAAGGGCCTTGCGGCGAGCATCGAAGGTGGCATAGGGCATGGTGGTCTTTCCTGCCGTCCAGCACTTGGTGGCGAGGGTCTGCATGGCGGGGAACACACGGTGATGGACATCCTTCACAGAGATACCGTTGCCGGCATGGTCGTTCCATACGGCAAACATGCCGCCGAGGATGGCGGGGTCGCCCTCGTCGAAGGTCTGGTTTCCGATGACGGCGGGCGTCCATTTGTCATAGAGGAATTCGCAGTTCAGATAGTCGTAGTAGTATCCGGCGGCAGGAACGATGTATACATATCCGTCGGGGATGGACACGAGCTGATAGCCCTGCTTCTTCATCTCTGCAGGATCGGCATAGCCGTTGTACCAACAGTTCATAATCACGTTCTCCGCCTTCACGGGTGTCTCGCCATTGGCATGGGTCAGTGCACCCCAAACCATGGCCTGCTTCCCGAAACTCTCGACATAACGGATCATACGGTCGGTAAAATAGCGGAACTGTTCCACCACTTCTTTTTTTGCATTCGAGTATTCGTCGGTACCGACATGGACGCGCTTGCCACGGAATACGGGATTCTTGCCTTCGAGGTACTCCTTCAGCAGCCTTTCGACGAAGGGAATGGTCTCGGGATTGCCGAGGTCGAGATGGTCCATGCCGTACTCCTTGGAACCGAGTGAGGGACGGTAATGGGTGAATGCCAGCGAATGGGCGGGCACATCAATCTCGGGGATGATTTCCACCCCGTATCTGTCGCCGAGAAGTTGAAGGTCGACGAACTCCTGCTTGCTGTAGCTACCGTCCTTGGCGGTGAGTCCGGGATAGGTTTCGCACTCAAGGCGGAAGGCAGCGGGAGTCTTGTCCCAGTCGTTGCCGAAGAACTGGCGGAAACCGTTGTCGTTGAGATGCACCTGGAGGGTATTCATCTTATAATAGGCCATAATCTTGACCAGATTCTCAAGATATCCCATGGGGAAGAACTTGCGGCCGACGTCAATCATGAAGCCTCGCATGGCATATTGCGGCACATCGACAGCTGTTCCGCGGGGCATACTATCGCCATATTGCTCCACAAGCTGGAGGATGGTGCGCGTTCCCCAGAAAAGTCCGCGCTGTGTGGCGGCGGTGAGGACGATACGGTCGCTGACCTCGAGGCGGTATCCTTCTTCGCCGAGGGCCTTGTCGGCCTTCAGCTGCAGGACGATGTCGCCCCCTCCGGCCTTGGAAACGCACGTCATCGGTTTGCCGGTAAGGGTCTGATAATCGGCTGCAAGAGCCTCGGCCACGGATTTCACGGCACCTTTTCCACCCTTGACCGCAATGCGATGCGAGAGGACGGTCTGGCCGTCGGCACCGCTCCACTGCGTCAGTTCGGGTATCACAAAAGGCTTTTCGTTTTCAGCATGCAAGGGTGCAGAGAAGGAAAAGCCCAGAAACGCGGCGACAAACAGGAAAATCCCTGCTGCCTTTCTCTTAATTCTGTCCATATTTCTATATTTGATGTTTTTCATAGTGTCTTCAAGAGGACGTGGAATCCTTCACAGCTTCCACGGCATATGTCCCCACGGCGCATGCCGCGGCAACAGTCACTCTTCGGGGGATGCACCGGCACGCCTGTGCGCCACATCGCTGATGAACTGCTGGAGGGGAACGTGTTCATAGCGTTCGAAGGCCATAAGGGCGGTCTTTACAGTCCGGAACCCCACACGTTCAAGTTGCCGGGTATCGGTAATCTCACCGGCTTCGACCAGCCTGCGGAGCTCACTGACGCGATAACGCGAAATGTAGTCGTGGACATCGTTGTATCCCTGGCTGCGGAGGGTCTGCAGAAGGATGTGACGGTTGAAGCCTGCACAGCGGCACAGACGCTCGCGGTTGAAGTCGGGCGAAACATAGGGTTTCTCATGCTGCATCACATATTCCACCCTTTCGAAGCGACGGAGATTGGCCTCGTTGAAGTCCTCCTCCTCTGCCACAGTGATTTCCTCCACAGTCGGCGCCACCTCTACAGGCTTGATTTCCGGATAGGGCTGGGCCTGCATCAACGGGTTGATGATGCATCCGCAGAGCATGATGCTGACAGCAGCGAAGAGAACCTCGTATACAATAAACAGAGGAACGGAGAAACGGATGGTGCAGATGACGAAGATGAGCTGCACGATGCCGAGAAGCATGGCATAACTAACCACATTCTTCGGCAGCGTATGACGACGGAGGCGGAGATGAGGAACGAAAATGATGTTGAAGATATATCCGAAACTCAGCAAAAGTGCAATGATGCGCAGCAGAACGTCAGAAGTCAAGAAATGGTCGCCGATGTCCGACCAGCTATCAATCCCCACCACAGTGCTGCCGGCAAGCATACCGAGCAGGTAAAGGCTCACCACCACGATAGCGGGCGAGGCATAGCGCACCATTCGGCCAAGCTGCAGATATCCGGGCATGAGCATGCCAAGCGGGTTGATGCTGAGCAGGAAACTGGTGACAAGCAGGAAGATGAGCATAAAAGGGTTGAGCATACCCACGTCGGGGACGTCCTTCGAAAAGACGAGGAACGACAAGGCGAAAGCATAAATCAGCGAAATGAGCATCAGCACCCAAGCCTGGGCCTTATAGGCTACGCTGCGGCTGGCATAAATAAACAATACGATGGCCATGGAAAGGTGGCTTACCGCCACAAGTTCCGTGGATATAAGAAGATAGGTATACATCAGGCTAACAGAAAATTCTACAGGTGGGTTTCATGCAGATTCCTAATAATTTTCACGGCGATATCCGGACAGCGATTACGGAATGCAAAGCAGGTATGAAGAACCTGCTTTCACATGCACAACTTCCAAGGCTGTGCATCAATCAAGGGTGTTACCCGAAGCAAAAATACAAAAAAAGGGGATGTAAAGGGGACGTTTTCCGAAAAAAGTACTACTTTTGCCCACGAAATGGACCAAAAACCATCACCCCACCCTACATGGCACAACCTTTTCTAATAGATATTGACCAGATTCTGAAAGCCAAAATGGGCAACCGTGCACGGTATGTACCTTCGTTCGTCACGGCATGGCTCAAACGCATCGTACATCAGGACTGGCTGAACGGATTCATCCTGCAGGAAGGCGAGAAACAGGGCGTCGTATGGATTGACGACTGCCTGGAATACCTTGACATCAAGCTCAACGTCGAAGGTACGGAAAACCTCCCCGACGACAGTGACGGACGGCGCTATACCTTCGTCAGCAACCACCCGCTCGGCGGACCCGACGGACTGGCACTGGGAAGCGTCCTCGGCGGACATTACGAAGGACGCATCAAATACCTCGTCAACGACCTGCTCATGAACCTTTCGGGATTGGCACCACTCTTCGTCGGCATCAACAAGACCGGACGCCAAAGCCGCGACTTCCCCAAAATGGTAGAGGCGGTCTTCAACAGCGACAACCACGTCATCATGTTCCCCGCAGGCATCTGCTCGAGAAAGGTGGACGGGAAAATCCAAGACCTCGACTGGAAAAAGACATTCATCACCAAGAGCATCGAGACCCAACGCGACATCGTACCCATACACTTCGGAGGCAGGAACTCCGAATTCTTCTACAACCTTGCCAACGTCACCAAACGGCTGGGACTGAAAGTGAACCTTGCCATGCTCTATCTTGTTGACGAGCTCTACAAAAACCAGCACAAGACTTTTGACATCAAAATCGGAAAGCCGATTTCCTATACCCAATTCACCACTGAAAAGACACCCACACAATGGGCTGCACTGGTGAGGGAAATTGTTTACAAACTATAGCACGTGGGGACGCATCACTGCCACAAGGACTGCCCCGGCCCATGCCGGACGTACCGAAGCACGCATACACATTCACGCCTGTACGCTACAATAAAGATGCAGCATTAGACATCCCCCCACAACAAACAAACAAGAAAGCACATGCAAGAAATCATAGCTCCCATTGACCGCGAAGTCCTGAAATCGGAACTTACACCGGAGCGCCTGCTGCGAAAGACCAACAAGGCGGGCAACGACATCTACATCGTCACCTGGCAACAGGCACCCAACGTCGTACGGGAAATCGGACGCCTAAGGGAAATCGCTTTCCGCGCTGCCGGAGGCGGCACGGGACTCGACTGCGACATCGACGAATTCGACACCTGCGAACGTCCGTATTACCAGCTCATTGTCTGGAATCCACAGGCCGAAGAGATTCTTGGCGGATACAGATTCCTCCCCTATTCCGACATCACCTTCGAAGAAGACGGACAGCCGCACCTGGCAACGGGACATATGTTCCACTTCTCCCAAAACTTCATCGAGAACTTCTTGCCACAGACCGTGGAACTCGGACGCAGTTTCGTCACACTGGAATACCAGTCGAGCAAGAACCTTGCAAAAAGCCTCTACGCCCTCGACAACCTTTGGGACGGACTGGGAGCGCTCACACTACTCATTCCGAACCTCAAGTATTTCTTCGGAAAGATGACCATGTATCCTAGTTTCGACCGTCCAGCCCGCGACATGATTCTCTACTTCCTCAAGAAACACTTCGGCGACCGCGACGGACTGGTGAAGGCCATGACACCCGTGGGACTGGAAACACCCGAAGAAATGTTGCACGAAATCTTCGTGGAGGACGAATTCATGGCCGATTACCGCATCCTCAACAAGGCCGTCAGGGCACGCGGATACAACATTCCCCCACTCGTCAATGCATACATGAGCCTTTCGCCCACCATGCGCGTATTCGGAACGGCCATCAACGAGGACTTCGGACAGGTGGAAGAGACGGGTATTCTCATCGCCATCGATGAAATCCTCGAGGACAAGCGCAAACGCCATATCGAGACCTACGCCAACGCGAATCCCGATTCACTGAAGATTTTCCAGGAAATCTTCACCAAAAAGCAGACAGGGAACCACTTGGAATAAGGGCATACTACCTACATTGCATTTCGACAAAAAGAGAGACGACACCGGAGAACATTCAATCTGTTCTCCGGTGTCGCGTTTTTATACATACCTGACAATTATAACTAAGAGGCAGACAAAACTGTCTGCACACAGGCACCAAATCTTTATTATTCACCGCTTACGTCCGCGCCAGCGCAACGCCATCAGACGCCATGGGCGGCACAAATGCCACCACAACGGGTAAATACCGAACGAGGGGATATCGAGCATGCGGGTGATGCGGCGGAAAACCACGAAGGGCACAACGCAGGCAATAGCAAGCAACAGCAACGTAGGCACATCCATGCAAAGCCAGAAAAAACGGTAAAAAGGCTCATAAGGCAGGAACGTTGCCAGCCAACTGCCCTCCGGAACCTGCGGCAGATAGCGCACCACACGACACGCCAGATAACAGACGAACGAAAGCAGGAACACATAGAGCGCCACATCGCCTGCACCATCACGCCACGACAGCAGACGACGGCCACGGAAACTGCGAAGACGGTCGGCACGGTAACCGGCAAGACGGTCGGCAGCAAACGACTGCACATCATCGCGACAACGCTGGCGGACGACAGACTCGGGACACAGGGCAAGCGCCATACGTCCCGGGCTGATGTGGGCGTCAATGGCAAGCGACACGGCATCGGAAGCGGAGTGAAGCGTCGGCGAGAAACAGCCTTGCCCAACAAACCATTCGCGACGCAGCAGCACATTGCAACCGTCAACGCCAACGGCACGGCCGTTCAAGGCTGCACGGGTATAACATACAAAGCGCTTAAAACGCTCGAAAGCGGCACGGCGCACACCGTCAACACCTTCAGAGAGGTCGAAATTCGCATAACCCATCACCACATCCACATCATCGCCCTCGGTAAGGACAAGCATCTGCGATAGCCATTCGTAACTCTCCGGCACACAGTCGGGCTCCGTCAACGCCACCCAAGGGGCACGTGCCGCACGGATGCCAAGGGTATAACCTGCCTGCAAACGGTCGACATTGCGGCATGAGGCGGGAACGTAGGTCTGGCGAAGCTGTGGAAAGGTCTGGCGAAGACGCTTCAGCGCATCGGAAGTGCTGACGGCGGTATGCGTATCGGCGGTAGAGACATCCACGACAACGACTTCCACAAGGCAATGCATCTGATGAAGAATATACGGCAGGTTCGCCTCGAGAAGGGCACCGTCGCCCTCGCTGACCACCACCACCGATACATCGGGGACATCTGTCAGCGAAAGCTGCGGCGAAGAACCGGAGGTCTCTACATCCGAACCTTCGCGAACGGGCAAAAATGCCTCGGCATCTTCAGGAACTGCCGCGGCAAAATGCTTGCGATGTTCGTCGAAAAAAGCACGCTGTTCCCAACCAAGGCGCAACAGTGTGCGATAGCCTGTCCAACGCGTCAGCGCAAGAAGGAGGAATGACAGGCACAGCAATGCAAAAAAAATGACTTCTGACATAAAAGGAATGACGGATTCGCTGTCGGACGCCGCCGGAGACTAATGATGTTCAGTGAAAGGCTTTCCCCTCACCCGCGACGGCGGAACTCGGCACATACCACGGCGGTGGCAATGGCCACATTCAGGCTCTCGCTGGTACTGCGCCCCGATGGCCATGAGGGAATGAAAAGACGACTGCTGACGTAGCGCTCCACCTGCTGCGAAATACCGTTACCCTCACTGCCCATGACGATGACACCGTGCGGAGACACCGGGCAGGAGTACATATCATCACCATCGAGGAACGTACCGTACACGGGAACTTCGGCCGGAAGCGCGGCAAGGAAACCGGGAAGTTCCAAATAATGGACATGCACCCGCGAGAGTGCCCCCATCGTAGCCTGAACCGTCTTGGGAGAAAACGCGTCAGCAGTGTCGGGACTGCAGAATACATGCTCTATGCCGAACCAGTCGGCGACACGGAGAATGGTGCCTACATTGCCGGGATCCTGCACTCCGTCGAGTGCCAGTACGAGCTGACGCGAGGGAATGGTCCGGAGGTCAGCCTCCGTTTCGCTACGACGGGAAAACACGGCCAGCACATCGCGCGGCGTCTTCAGCAACGAAGCCTGCGTAAGTTCCGCCTCACTCACCTCCACAACCTCGTCGGCACGGCATCCGGGATGGGATTCCAGCCACGCAGACGTGGCACAAAGCAGGCGGCAGGGGAAATGCTCCCATAAGTCTCCCACCACTTTGGGACCTTCGGCAAGGAAGAGTCCGAGTGCATCGCGATGCTTCTTCAGCGCGAGTTGCCGGATTAGTTTCTGCTTGTTCTTGCTCAGCATTTGTTGTCTTGCTTTCAGTTTTCGCATGCCCCATCACGTTTCCTGACCAATTGGAAAGAAACCACATGATACACGAACGGAATCTGTTGCCGGCATACCATGGGGCAGTGAAACCCTGTATTACCGGATTTCTTTTTGCATTCTGCCGGTTAAAAAAAAGAAACCTGATGAAGGAAAAACAATTTTCACGCCTGTTTTTTGGAATCACAAGGCCATGATTTGGCGCAAAGTTACAAATGTTTTCGCAGAATATTAGTAACTTTGCACACTAAAAGCCACTGTCGCCTTGAAATTTCGCTCCATCCTGCTGACCGCTGTCGTCGTTTTCGCACTCGTCACAGCCTGTTCTCCAGTACGTTTCGTGCCGGAAGGGGAACATATGCTCACAGGCGTCAGCATGAAATCGACCGACAAGGCGGTAAAGAGCTCGGACTACCGTGTGCATGTACGTCAGGAAGCGAATTCCCGCTGGCTGAACTTCATAAAGGTTCCCATGGGCATCTACTGCCTTTCCGGCACCGACAGCACACGGCGTTTCAACCGTTTCATGCACCGAATCGGCGAGGCGCCGGTAATCTATGATGCCGACCTTACGGAATACTCCAGACGGAGCATCGAAGGTGCCCTCCGAACCAAAGGCTATCTCAAGGCCTCTGTCACTGCCGACACCGTGAACAACAAGAAGAAAAAGCGGCGGACACGCCTGACTTACACCCTTAACCCCGGCCGGCAACACTATGTCCGCTCCGTCGTCCGCCACTACGACAACGACACCATAAGGCAGGACGTGGAGAGACTCTGCAACACCACACGACTCTACAACGGCATGCCACTCGACGTTTCGTTGCTCGATGAGGAACGGAACGCCATCATCACCGCCCTGCGTCAGCACGGATACTACAATCTGACACCCGAGTTCATCACCTTCACTGCCGACACACTGGAAAACCACCGCGGAGCACTGCTGACCATGAACTTCAGAATGCCCTTGGGAGCCGACCCACGCATGGCATACCAACGCTACAGAATGGGGCAGATTACCATACATGAAAAAAGGAATGACGCCGTTGAAACCGATACCACAGAAACGGAGCTCTTCCGAATCATCGCGACGAATCCGGCAAAACTCAGAAAGAGGGTATACCACCGCGAAGTGATGCTCGACAAGGACAGCCTCTTCAACGAACAGAAGACCCAATTCACCTACCAGGGGCTGAATTCACTCCCCATCGTCAACTACGCCACCGTACGCTATACCACACCCGAACCCGGTGACTCACTCCTCCATGCCGACGTACAGGTCAACCTCAACCAACCGAACGGCGTGAGCGTAGACATCGAGGGAACCAACACGGCTGGAGACCTTGGCGGAGCCGCAAGTTTCACCTTCACCAACCGCAACCTCTTCCGGGGAGCTGAATCGCTCTCCCTCAAACTCCGCGGAGCATACGAGGCCATCAAGGGACTCGAAGGATACCAGAACCAAAACTACATCGAATACAGCACAGAAGGCACACTGAGGCTTCCGACCCTCCCCGTACTCTTCTCCACCAAGTCAGGAAGGAACATCCGCGGAAACAGCGAATTCTCGCTGCTCTACAACTCCCAGAACCGTCCGGAATTCCACCGTCGGCTGCTCACCGGCACATGGGGACTGACATGGTACAAGCGGAACATGCCCAACCTTCAGCACCGCCTCGACCTGCTCTCGCTCAACTACGTCTTCATGCCTTGGATTTCAGAAACGTTTACCAAAGAGTATCTCGAAGGCGATGACCCGCGGTACGCCGTGCTCAGATATACCTACGAGAACCTCTTCATCATGAAGATTGGATACAGTTTTACCTATAATTCACTGAAGAAGAAATCGGCTGCCACACTCAACCGCACCAACGGCTATCAGTTGAAATTCAACGTGGAAACCGCCGGAAATATGCTCTACGGCATTGCAAAAGCCACCGGACAGCACCCCAACAGCGAGGGCAGCCGCTCGCTCTTCGGCATACCGTTCTCGCAATACGCCAAGTTCGACTTCGACTTTTCGAAAAGCCTCCTGCTCAACGCCAACCAGTCGGTGGCCTTCCATGCCGCTTTCGGAATCTGCTATCCCTATGGCAACAGCAACATCGTTCCCTACGAAAAACGATACTTCGCCGGAGGTGCCAACTCCGTACGCGGATGGAGTGTCCGACAACTCGGACCGGGATCGTACCGGGGGCACGACGGAAACATCGACTTCATCAATCAGACCGGAAACATCAAGCTCGACCTTTCCGTGGAATTCCGCTCACCGATATTCTGGAAACTTGAGGGAGCGGCGTTCATCGACGCCGGAAACATCTGGAACATCAAGGATTATGCCGACCAACCCGGCGGAATGTTCCGATGGAACGAATTCTACCGTCAGATTGCCGTCAGTTACGGACTGGGCCTCCGACTCAATTTCAACTACTTCATCCTGCGTCTCGACGGAGGCATGAAGGCCATCGACCCTACCACACCCTCCGGACCCGACCACTACGTCATCGTACACCCAGACTTCAAGCGTGACTTTGCACTGCACTTCGCAGTCGGACTTCCCTTCTGATACCTACAAACCGGTCCTCTACCCCATCCGGTTTTACCATATTCCGCGGAAAGATTCCGCCGAACCTCTACCACTGCATACCGACAATGAAATTCCTTCCCATAGGCAGCGGCTCTTGCGGCAACTGCTATTACCTCGAATCGTGCGGGACAGCCATCATCATCGACCTCGGCATCGGCATTCGTGCCTTCAAACGCCATATCCGCGACTTCGGACTGTCGCTTCCGCTCATCAAGGCTGTCATCGTCACACATGACCATACCGACCACATCAAAGGCGTTGGCCCGTTTGCCATAGAACAGCATACACCGGTCTACGCCTCAGAACTCGTACATCGCGGCATCGACAGAAACCGCATGATGACAAAGAAGATTCCACAGGAACAGAAGGTTTTCACCACACTCGACACCCCTTTTGAGGTTGGACCTTTCCGCATCACACCCTTTGCCGTCATGCACGACTCCAACGATTGCAACGGATATTTTATAGAAATCACACAGCCGGAACCGCCCGAAGACCTCTTCGACACAGCAAAAGCCTGTGCACAGCCCTCAGACGATGAACCGCTCACCTTCTGCATCATCACAGACTGCGGCACCTTCAGCGATAACCTCATACCATATATAAAACGCGCGCGATACCTCGTCATCGAAGCAAACTTCGACGCTCAGATGCTCAAGACCGGTCCTTATCCCGACCGACTCAAACGGCGTATTATGAACGGACACGGGCACCTTGACAATGCCATCTGTGCCAAAATGCTTGCACAGCATCTCACACCAAGCACCAAACATGTCTGGCTGTGCCACCTCAGCGAGGAGAACAACCATCCGGCCATTGCACAAAGCACCATAAAGAATGCCATCGACGAAAGTGCACTGACGGAAAAGCCTGAAGTCAGCGTCCTCAGGCGCAATGCACCCACAGGAATCTTCATCCTGAAATAATCTAATGATAGAATAATGCACAAGAAACGTTAAAGTTTCCGTTTTTTTTAACCGTTACACTTGACCTTAACCCCATTTTTGCATTACCTTTGCAAACGTAAACGCGAACATTACATCAAGTTTTCCCGGTTAAACTGAACTTCAACGACTAACATTCCTACCCCAAAATACCACACACATCATGAAACGCTACATCCTCTCACTCCTCGTTGCCATCGCCACCAGCATCCCGACCTTCGGCATGAGTCTAAGGGATGCACAGGCACAGGCCTACTTTCTCTCCGACAAGATGGCCTACGAGCTCAACCTCACCCCCCAACAGTACGACCAGGTATACCAGGTGAATCTCGAATATTTCCTTAGCGTCAACTCGCCCAGCGACCTTGACGGCATATGGTGGAGATACCGCAACACCGACCTCAGCTATATCCTCTACGACTGGCAGTGGCGCCTCTATCGCGCAGCCGACTACTTCATCCGTCCGCTGAGCTGGGTACGCGGCGCATGGTATTGCTCCCTTTGGGACCGCTACCACCGCGACTATTTCTTCTACCACCGTCCGACAGTCTACGTACACTGCCACGGCGGACTCTGGCACGGACGCCACCACAACACTCCCTCGCCCTTCATCGGACACCGTCCGCCAAATCACCATGGAGGAATGAATGTCAGCTGGGGAAAGCCCGGAAAGCCCGGACATCAGGGCTACCATCCTGACAACCACGGTCGTCCTGGTGGCAACAACGGATACAACCCCGGAAACGGCGGCAACCGTCCCGGCGGTAACAACGGATACAACCCCGGAAACGACGGTAACCGTCCCGGCGGTAACAACGGATACCCCCCTGGAAACGGCGGTAACCGTCCCGGCGGTAACAACGGATACAAGCCTGGAAACAGCGGTAACCGTCCTGGCGGAAACAACGGATACAACCCTGGAAACGGCGGTAACCGTCCCGGCGGCAACAACGGATACAACCCTGGAAACAGCAGCCGTCCAAGTAGCGGACGTGGCGGAAACAGCATGAGCAACTCGCGCAGCGGACGCACACAGCAAAGCGCCACCTCGCGCGGAGGACGCAGCTTCAGCAGTGAAAGAACGTCAAGATAACGTCTTCCCCCCCGGTTGCTGTAACCACAGAAAGCCAAGTATTTTTAAACAACCACTAAAGAAACAGACACTATTATGAAAACTTACGTTTGCGACGTCTGCGGCTGGGAGTACAATCCCGCCGAAGGACTGCCCGAGGCCGGCATTGCTCCCGGCACACCTTTCGAGGAACTTCCCGAAGACTTTGAATGTCCCCTCTGCGGAGTAGGCAAAGACGAGTTCTCCGTAGCAGAATAACCTAAATACAGTGTCCTGTAAATTCACTCTCAACGAGACAATTTACAGGGCACTTTTTCTATCATTACGGCTGAAGGACAAGCGTTACAATACAAGAGAACGCCACAATACTTGCAAATCCGGAGATTTTACCGTACTTTTGCCAGCAGAAAGGGAAGAAAAGTGGCAAAGTCATATGCCGACTCATAGAACCTCCCTCGGACATATCTTTCTGACAAAACCACTGCAACATGAACTCCAAACGAGCTATCATCATGGGTGCCACGTCCGGCATCGGACGCTGCGTGGCCCTCGGACTCCTCCGCCAGGGCTGGACCATCGGCGTGGCAGGTCGCCGCACCGAAGCACTTGAAAGCCTGAAGGCTGTTGACCCAGAGCATGTATTCACGCGTACCATTGACGTTACTTGCCCAGACGCACCAAAACACCTTAGAGCCCTCATTGACGAAATGGGTGGCATGGACCTCTACTTCCACAGTTCCGGCTGCGGACACCAAAACACGGAGCTTGAACCTGCCATCGAAGACCGCACACTGATGACGAACGCCTTCGGCTTTACGCAGATGGTGGGCGAAGCATTCCGCTATTTCCGCGATGCCCACTGCCCCGGACGCATCGCCGTCATTACCAGCATCGCAGGCACCAAAGGTCTGGGAGCGGCACCGGCATACTCCGCCACCAAACGTTTCCAATGGACCTATATCGATGCCCTCGCACAACTGGCACGGATGGAAGAACTCGACATACGGTTCACGGACATCCGACCAGGATTCGTACGCACCGCACTCATCGCAGACAAGGATTACCCGCTGCAGATGGCACCGGCAAGCGTGGCCGGACACATCATCAGTGCACTTGAAAAAGGGCGGAGGGTGACCACCATCGATTGGCGTTACCGACTTCTGTGCTTTTTCTGGCGCTTGGTTCCACGCTGTCTTTGGGAGCGCATGCATATCATACGCTAAACATGCGCATCATACGGTAAATGATGTCCCACTTTTAGCACACATCACCAACACAATCGCCAAAAGAACATGCCTTATACCATACGCCGTGCCGAAACGCAGGATGCCCCAGTACTGTGCAGCATCTATGCCCCCTACGTCGCCCACACGGCGGTTTCGTTTGAATATACCGCACCCGACGCGCAAGAATTTGCCCGCCGCATCGCAGACATCAGTGTACACTACCCTTATCTTGTAGCGGTCGACGATGCCACCGGACAGCCTGTGGCCTATGCCTATGCCCATGCCTTGCACGAGCGCGCCGCATTCCAATACTGCGCCGAAGCCTCGGTCTATGTCCACCCCCGGCATCATGGCCAAGGATTGGCAAAAATGCTTTACGCACGGCTCGAAGACCTTCTGCGCCAGCAGGGTGTACAGCAACTTTATGTCTGCATCACCACCGTCACCCATCCCGACCCCTACGTCACATCCACCAGTATCGACGTCCACCGGCATCTCGGTTTTGAACAGGTAGGCCGTTTCGATGCCTGCGGATGGAAGTTCGGACGGTGGTACGACGTCACTTGGCTGCGGAAACGTCTTTGACCTTTTCATCAAGAACAATCCACAAACACATCACGAAAACCTGGGGGACATCAAGGTATGTCCGATGCTACACAGGCATCCGGATTGACCGGTGAACCACCTTTTCCCTCCACAAAATACTGATCTCAAAAATATGGAAACACGCATTACACAACTTTTCGGCATCAGCAAACCCATCATCTCCGGCGGCATGGTCTGGTGCAGCGGATGGCGACTGGCCTCAGCAGTCAGCAACGCCGGCGGACTGGGATTGCTGGGAGCAGGCAGCATGCACCCCGAAACCCTGGCCTACCACATCGACCGCATGCACGAACATACCAACGGCACATGGGGTGTAAACCTCCCCCTGATGTATCCGGAGATAGAGAAGGTCATCGACCTGATTATAGAACGCGGCGTAAAGGTGGTATTTACCTCTGCTGGCAGTCCGAAGAAGTATACGGCCCGTTTCCACAATGCCGGCATCAAAGTGGCCCATGTAGTGTCGAGCAGCCGCTTTGCTGCGAAATGCGAAGAGGCGGGTGTGGATGCTGTGGTGGCGGAAGGCTTTGAAGCCGGCGGCCACAATGGGCGCGAAGAACTGACAACCATGGCTCTGATTCCTCAGGTACGGCGTGCCACAAGCCTGCCCCTCATTGCAGCGGGAGGCATCGGAAGCGGCGAAGCCATGTTGGCAGCCATGGCATTGGGTGCCGAAGGTGTGCAGCTCGGCACCCTCTTTGCCCTCAGCGCAGAGAGTTCGGCCCATGATGCCTTCAAGGAATACTGCATCTCGCTCCCCGAAGACGCTACGATGCTTGCCCTGAAAGCGATTTCACCCACACGCCTGGCACGCAATCCCCTCTTCCAGCGCATCGCCGAGGCCGAGGCCAGTGGCGAAGGTGTGGAAACCCTGCGACAGATTCTGGGAGAAAAGGCGGCAAAACGCGCCATCTTCGAGGGTGATGTCGAAAACGGCGAGGTGGAAATCGGACAGGTGGTGGCACAGGTGAAGCGCATCGACACCGTGGCTGAAATCTTCCGACGGATTGAAAGGGAGTATGCCGGAGCGATGGAGCGGCTGCAGCTTTTGAACTGACACCAACGAATTCACCCCACCCATTTCCCCTATTCTTTTACCCGAAGTACTGCAAAGCGCCCCGTCCTTCAGCCCCCCTTCAGCAAAAGAGTAATACAGACAACCGCCCCCACGACATTGTAATCGTGGGGGCGGTTGTGTTGTTTTATGGGATTATATCATGAAGCGGCACAAGGAATCAGAATACGCCGAGTTTGCCGTAAACAATCAGGAGACTGTAGGCAAGGGTAAGGGAAACGACACCTACAATAAGGCCGACCTTGGTCATCTGCGAGGTCTTCACCAGACCTGTCGAATAGGCAATGGCATTGGGAGGAGTGGAGATGGGCAGTGCCATGGCAAAGCTGGCGCTGAGGGCGAGACCCACAACAAGGGTGGTGACACCACCGATGGGGGCAAGCTGCTCCTTCATACCCTCACCTACAGTGATGAGAATGGGCACCATGAGTGCGGCACTGGCGGAATTGCTGATGAAGGTGCTGAGGAGCCAGCAGATGAGTCCGGCACCGATGAGCACGAGGAACACGGGGAAAGTGTCGAAAGGAATGCTTTCCACCATGGCACGGGCAAGACCCGACTGGCGCATTCCGGTACCGAGGGCAAAACCTCCGGCCACCATCCAAAGTACACTCCAGTCGATATGCTTGATGTCCTCGGAGGTTACAATACCGAGGGCCGTGAAGGCACCAACGGGGAAGAGGGCCACAACATAAGAGTTGATACCGAAGATCTTTTCACCCATCCAAAGGAAGATGGTCAGAGCCATAACGATGTAGATGGCGTTGGTCTGCCAACCCTTCTTTGCTCCGCCTTCAATCTTGAACTCCAGGCGGTTGCTGGTGAAACTGTAAAGATTGAGCAGCAGGGCCCAGCTGATGACAAGGATGACAAGCATAAGGGGGACCATCATAATCATCCAGTCGAGGAAGCCGATATTGATGCCTGCATCCTTGAGGGCACCGAGGGCAATACCGTTGGGAGGGGTACCGATGGGGGTGGCGATACCACCGATGTTACATCCGATAGGGATGGCAAGGGCAAGTGCGATGCGTCCGCGCTCGCTATCGGGCAGTGTACGGAATACGGGGGCAAGGAAGGTGAGCATCATGGCTGCCGTGGCAGTGTTGCTGACGAACATCGAGAAGATGGCGGTGACAAGCATAAAACCGAAGAGCACAACCTTGGCACGGGTACCGAAAGGCTTGAGCATCACGCGGGCAAGGCTCACGTCGACACCACTCTTCGAGGCCACAAGAGCCAGGATGAAACCACCCATGAAGAGCATGACGGTGGGGTCAGCGAAGGCTGCGATGATGTCCTTGTAAGGAATCAGACCCTGAAGCTGCTCCACACCTTTGGCATTCACTTCGGTGGCAGCACCGGCATAGTTGTTGATATCGATGAGCATCGAAATCGACGAATCGCTCACGGTAAAGAGCATGACAACGATGATGAGTACTGAGGTGACCCATGCGGGCACACCTTCCGTAATCCACATCAATGCAGCAAAGGCAAAGATGGAAATCATGCGCTGTTCGATGACGGTGAGGCCAGGTATTCCGAAGCAGGCTGTGGGAAGGTTCCACAAAAGGAGCGACAGAATGATTACAGCCGTGATCTTGATAAATCTCACGACGTCAAACTGAGAAGAAAAGGATGGACTTTCTTTACTGGATGTTTCCATAGGTTTTATAGTGAGTATTTGTTTTCATAGCGGACATTCCTGTGTATCGAAAGAGCTCATAGCGGGATACCCTTCAGTTCAAAAAAGAGGCAAACAGGAGCAAAACGCGTGCAAATATACGAAGTTTTCGATGATAGAGTGTTATCCATACATGAAAAAAGCCGCTTTCACCGCCCGACACAGACGATTTTGACAAATACCTTATGGTACCGGCGCGAAACAGCAACACTCACACAGTCAGGCACAACCCATCGTTTCTGCACAGAAACTGATTAGACCCAACAAAATAATGAACAAAGAAAAAGCATCCTCTATCTTCACAGACCGGGGATGCTTGAACTATATGAATGAACAGTTAAATGTTTTCGACGTGCCAACCAATAAGCGAATCACATTGGCGCATAGGGCACAGTCTTGCTAACACACATTGGTATCGCTCGTAGTGAGGGACACACAGAATTCAATATGACGTTGCAAAATTACATGAATGAGAGGGAAAAGAAAAAGAAAATCCGCATTATCGACCAATTAATCCGCGTTTTCGACCAAATAATTCAAAAAAGTCCTGTTTGACATCCTATCGGGGAAAGACGAAAATCCATAAGGCTTGTTATTTTCTACCGGAAAATCTTTGTGGGACTTCCATATTTTGTATAACTTTGCACCTATAGCTTACGGTTTTAGTATCAGAATCAGAAAGAGAAATGAACGACCAGCGCAACAAATCCATCTACCGTGTCACCTTATGGGGTGCCATCGTGAATTTCATCCTTGTGGCATTGAAATTCGTTGCCGGTATATTAGGACATTCGGCGGCAATGATTGCCGATGCCGTCCACTCGTTGAGCGACTTGCTCACCGATTTCATTGTCGTCTTCTTCGTGCGCATCAGCAGCAAGCCCGCCGATGAAGACCACCACTACGGGCACGGCAAATACGAGACACTCGCCACGCTCCTCGTCGGAGGCAGCCTGCTGGCAGTGGGCATCCTGCTGCTGAAGGACAGCGTGGAGAAGATTGTCGACGCCATCCATGGCAACCCGCCCATCGTGCCCGGAGCCATCGCCTTTGGGGCTGCGGTTGCGAGCATTGTCCTCAAGGAATTCATCTACCGGGTCACCGTCCGTGTGGGACGCGAGGTAAAGAGCGACGCCGTCATCGCCAATGCCTGGCACCATCGCACCGATGCTTTGTCGAGTATCGGTACGGGAGTGGGCATCGGCGGTGCACTCCTTCTGGGCAGCGACTGGGCAGTCCTTGACCCCATTGCAGCCTCGGTGGTAAGCATTCTCATCCTTTTCACCGCCATCAAGATTATGGGCGGGGCACTCAACGAGCTGCTTGAAAAGAGCCTACCCAAGGATGTGGAGGCAAGCATACGAAGGATTGTAGAGGAGGATACAGAATTCCAGTGCCTGCACAATCTGCGCACGCGTTCCATCGGCAACGTATACTCCATAGAAATGCACCTGCGCATGGACGGCAATGTTTCGCTCTTCGACGCGCATCAGCATTCCGTACTGCTCGAACGGCGCCTGCGCTTTGAAGACGGAAACTCCGGGGCAGGCCACGCCTCCCACCACGGACAGCAAAGGCTGACAGCCACATTTCTTCAGTAGAAGACACGCGCTCATACACCCAGCATCGCACAAAAGGCTCCGCATCATACCTGCATTTTCCGGAACGCAGCATGAAGCGGAGCCTTTTCTTTTATTTGGGAGGGCGGATATATGCCCGCCTATTAGCCTTTTCTGGGGGCATGTGCAGCGTCCGTACCCCACAAACTGCACCATCAACCACCCGTAAGACAGCCATAGATGGTGCCATCAATGATAGCAGTCTGCAATCGCGTCAGTCCCTGTCATGCCCCTTTGCATAGCGGAGTCGCCACCGCCAGAATATGCCGGCAGAAATGATGGCCGAAACCACCCCCACCGCCACGGAGGGCAACTGCGGCAGGGAGAATCCCTCGGGAGCAGCAAGAATGTAGCTACTGACGACAAGCGTCATGAAGACAGCGGGCACGAGGGCTATCCAGAAGCAGCGACCGTGACGCACAAGCCACACCGTGACAGCCCAAAGCGTGAGGCAGGCCAACGTCTGGTTGCACCAGGCGAAATAGCGCCACAGCACACTGAAATCGATGCACATCAGCAGGGCACACAGGGCAAAGAGGGGGAGCGAAACCGCCAGACGCCGCCAAAGCCGATGCTGGTCGAAGTGCATCATCTCTGCCGCCGTAAGCCGCGCACTCCTCAGGGCGGTATCGCCGCTGCTGATAGGGGCGGCCACCACACCCAGAATGGCGAGCACCGCACCCACGGTACCCATCCACGACGTGCAGACATTGTTCACCACCACCGAGGGATTGCCCATGGCGGCAAGCGCTTCGTAACTTCCGGCAAACTTGATGGCTGCTGCTGCCCATACGAGCGCCACCACGCCCTCGGTGACCATCGACCCGTAGAAAATGCGGCGTCCGAGCGTCTCGCGCTGCAGGCACCGGGCCATCAGCGGACTTTGGGTGGCGTGGAAACCGCTGATGGCACCACAGGCGATGGTGATGCAGAGCATGGGGAACACGGGGATGTCCTTGGGATGATGCCCCGTCAGCCCGTCGGAGAGTTCAGGCATCCATCCCTCATGGGTGAAGATGCAGACGCCGATGCCCACGGCCATCACCAACAGGGCAAGGCCGAAAACAGGATAGATGCGCCCAATGAGCTGGTTGATGGGGAGGACGGTGGCAAGGATGTAGTAGACGAAGATGACGACGCACCACCCCATCGGTGTGGCAAGGAATCCCCACCCCGGGGTGAAGGTACAGAGCAGACTGGCGGGGGTGACAACGAAGACGGCCGACACCAGGACAAGCAAGACGATGGTGAAAATACGGGAAAACACCAGTGCCCCACGCCCCAGTTCATGCCCGGCAATCTCGGGTAGCGTGGCACCCCCCTGACGCATGCTTACCATGCCGCAAAGGTAGTCGTGGACCGCACCGGCAAAGATGGTGCCGAAGACTATCCACAGATAGGCGGCAGGACCGAAGAGGATGCCCATGATGGCGCCGAAGATGGGGCCAGTGCCTGCAATGTTGAGAAACTGGATAAGATAGACCTTCCACGCCGGGAGTGGCATGAAGTCCACACCGTCGGCTTTAGAGAAACAGGGTGCCGGGCGGTTGTCGTCGGGGCGGAACACCTTTTCTACCAAGGTGCCGTAGAAAAGATAGCCCAGAAGAAGGGCAATGAGAGAGATGACAAAAGTGACCATAAGGGAAACAGATTTTCACAAAGGAAGCGGCAAACAAAGGCCGATGGCAGCCCGCCAAGGGTGACCACAACCAAAATGTCGCTTCGCAAAAGCCATCTGCAAATATACGGCCTTCTATTCAAAGCATGCAGTGCCAACGCCGTGTTTTCTGAATTTTTCTGCCGATTTCCCTATGTTTTGCTTTTGTCAGCGTGTGAATTCCATCCTGGAAACCTAAGGTCATTCCCCAAGAGCCTTGTCCTCTGAACTCGCTTAACGAAACGTTGGTAATGCTACCTTCGTTTCTGTCGCTCGGCATAGTCCAAGTAAACTTAGCCTCTGCGCTCGCTTAACGAAACGTTGATATTGCTATCTTCGTTTCTTGCGCTCGGGATAGTCTAAGTAAACTTAGCCTCTCCTCTCGCTTAACGAAACGTTGG
>SFJN01000020.1 GCA_004555055.1 Bacteroidales bacterium
ATGCAAGCATGGCTTCTGCTCTCGCTTAACGAAAACGTTGGAGCTCATCCTTCGTTTTCTACGCTCGGCATAATCAATGCAAGCATTGCTTCTGCTCTCGCTTAACGAAAACGTTCATAAAAAAATGATGCGAAATGCCACAGTTCCGTGCCAAGAATTTACGCCATTTGCACGTTAACCCGGCAAAGAACTGGTAAAAATGTCCTCAAGACACGCGGTATGAAAGTACAGAAAAGCAGAATCCGCATCCAACGTCTCCCCGGAGGGAAGCGTCGGGTGCGGATTATCCGTTTGCAGGCATGCAGGACAACATCTCCTGCCACCGTATAAAAAAAAGGATGCAGCCAGCCTGTGAGCCGGGTTCTGTACTGCACATGGAGTGCAGCGTCCGTCATTTATCTACGATGGACGTCACCGCCCACCTCTATCGTCCTACCCTCCGGCGCATGTCGCCCACGACATTCGGACGGGCCGCCCTCTGACGCCGGTATACGCGGACTTTCATCTTCCGAGGTACACAGCACGACTGTCACCAGCCGCCTGGTGAGCTCTTGCCTCACCTTCTCACCCTTACCTCCTTAAGCAGAATCATGATGTTCCGGAACAAGATGCCGTCAACGAACTGCCGACACTGTCCGCACACCATGCGGAGGCGGTTGTTTTCTTCTGTACTGCTCAGCCCTCACGGACTCCTTCCCGTTAAGAAGCGGAATGCCCTGTGCTGCCCGGACTTTCCTCTTGTACCACTACGTTTTTGCAACATCCACAGGCAAGGACAAGCCCTGCACCCAAAGCAGACAAACATGAAAAACGACGTGTACAAGCGACGGACCGTCCGGCTGCATCCTGATGATACATTCTTCTGCAACACCGTCAAAAGACACGGAACAAACATTTGGGAAATGCCGATTACGTACTTTTTCCGGTGTCTGAAGCACTGCAAAATTATGAAATTCCATACTGAAAAAAGCGCCATCACAAAATAAATTCCTAATTTTGCAAACAAAACTTCCCTTTTTCGCCATCTTTACATGACTCTGACTTCAAAAACGTTCCTCGCGCTCCTTGTCCTCCTCTTTTCAGCCACCCGTTCCGGGGCACAACAGGCAAGGATTATCAGCACCGTTGCCACACTGCGCACCGAGGTGAACGGATACCTCGACCCGTTGCCCGTCATCGCACTCGGCAGCGATGAAGACTTTGAGGTCAGTTTCGACGAATTTTCCCACAACTACCACCGTTTTCTCTACCGTCTTGAGCATCTTGACCGACTGTGGAGGCCCTCTTCCGACCTCTTCTTCAGCGAATATGCCGAGGCCACGCAGACCGATATTCCTATCGAGGATTACACTGAAAGTCAGAACGTCACGACACTTTATACACACTATAGCTTCAGGTTCCCCAATGCCGACATACGCCCCCTCGTTTCCGGGAACTACCGCATCACAATCCTTCTGGACGACGATGACGAACCGTTGCCCGTGGCTGAGGTCTACTTTGGCGTGACGGAGAATGCTGTCGCAGTAAAAGGCAGTGTAACCACCGACACGGAAACTGACTACAACGACCGCCACCAGCAGGTAACCTTCAGTGTAGACTGCCCCTCGCTCCCCATACGCGATTGCCGCGAGGATATCTTCACCACCGTCCTGCAAAACGGCCGGTGGGACAATGCCGTCATCGGTGCACCGCCCACATCCACCGCACTCGGACACCTTACTTGGGACCACCAGCGCGCACTCGTATTCCCTGCCGGAAACGAATACCGGAAATTCGAAATCCTCTCCGCACGCTACCCCGGGCTCAACGTAGAATCGGTAAGATGGTTCGACCCCTACATCCATGCCACCATTTCTACCGACGAAGTCTGCCGCAATTACCTGACAACGGAAGACCAGAACGGCATCAACGTCATCCGCAACACCGACAACCAGGACGATGCTACGGAAACGGAATACATGGTCACCCACTTCGCCCTCCACGTCCCCGAGCCCTTCGACGATGCCGATGTCTACCTCAGCGGCAAATGGACCACGGGAGGCATCGTCCCGGAATGGAAACTCACCTACAACACCGAAAGCCGTTGCTACGAAGGGGCCTTCATGCTGAAACAGGGATACTACAATTACCAGTATCTTGTAGTGCCCCAGGGCACATCCCTCCCCGCTCCTAACAGCACGAGCCACACCATAGCTGCCGAGGGCGATCATTTCCAGACTTCCAACGAATACCGCATCCTCGTATATTTCTCCACTCCCGGATGCCGCTACCACCGGCTTGTAGGCACCACACTGTTACACAGCAGGAAACAGTGATGCACCACCACAGCCCATGCAGCTATATGGCACCCGCCTCCGGCACCATGCCGCGCCCCCTCACCCCATCACCAGACACCCACCCAAAGTCCATTCATGAATTTTTTCTCCTTCGACCCCCTCATCGGACATAGCCTGCACATCGACTTCCAGCAGCTTCACCAATGGTTCGTCACCTCGCTCGACTACATCGGCACCCTTGCTTTCGCCATCTCCGGCATCCGGCTGGCATCGGCAAAGAACTTCGACCTCTTTGGAGCCTACGTAATGGGACTTGCCACAGCCATCGGTGGCGGAACGGTGCGCGACATCATGCTCGGCCAGCCCATATTCTGGATGTGCAACGGCGTTGTCTATTTTGCCATTGTGGCAGCTGCCCTGCTGCTCGTATGGCTCTTCCGCGAACATGTCGTACGCCGCGACAACACCTGGTTCCTCTTCGACACCGTCGGTCTGGGGATGTTCACTGTCATCGGCATTGAAAAGGCCCTTGCATGCGGGCAACCCATGTGGGTGGCCATGATGATGGGTGCACTCACGGGTGCAGGAGGCGGTGTCATCCGCGACGTCTTCCTCAACGAAATCCCCCTTATTTTCCGTGCCGAAATCTATGCCCTCGCCTGCCTTATCGGCGGACTGGCCTACTGGAGCGGCACCCAACTCGCACTCTCACCCGTCACCTGCGGATTCGCCTGTGGTACCAGTGTCATCCTCACACGCATACTTGCCGTACGCTACAACCTGCACCTGCCCATACTCCACAGCGGAGAGGGCGACTCCGACTTCCCGGCATAACCCCGCCCTTACCCCTGCAAAAGATGGCACCACACTGGGTGAATACGGTACAGAAAGAAGAGAAAATGACACATTGACTGCAAAAAACGTACATTTTTAGGCTTTCTTTTATACTTATTCTGTAACTTTGTAGCGTTGAAAGCGATGTCTGCCCCAACCGGAAGACTGCCGATATGGCCTCCAACACATCATTCACGGACGGCATGTTATCACTGACTCCAATTTCCCTCACCGTCCAACATTCAGGAAATTCATCAAAAAAACACGATATCAACACTATGGAAAATCAAGAACTCATTGCCCAGTGCTCCGCTGAAGCACAAAAGTGGCTCGATTCCCCCATCTACGATGCCGAGACCAAGAAAGCCGTTAAGGCCATGCTCGACGCCGAGGACAAGACTGCCCTTATCGACGCCTTCTACCGCTCGCTCGAATTCGGCACCGGCGGTCTGCGCGGCATCATGGGCCCCGGCACCAACCGCATGAACAAATATATCGTAGGCATGGCTACCCAGGGTTTCGCCAACTACCTCCTCAAGGCTTTCCCCGGCCAGCAGGTCAGCGTAGTTGTAGGCCATGACTGCCGCAACGAAGGCCGTATGTATGCCGAGAGTGTAGCCGCCATCTTCAGCGCAAACGGCATCAAAGCCTATCTCTTCGAGAGCCTCCGACCCACTCCCGAAATCTCATTTGCCATCCGCCAGCTGGGTGCCAAGGCCGGTGTAAACGTCACCGCCAGCCACAACCCCAAGGAATACAACGGTTACAAGGCCTATTGGGAGGACGGTGCACAGGTACTTGCCCCCCACGACACCGGCATCATCGAAGAAGTGAACAAGGTGGCCATCGAGGACGTGAAGTTCGAAGCCAATTGGGACCTCATCGAAATCATCGGTGGCGAGATGGACTTTGATTATATGACCGCCGTACACGAGGCCCTCATCGATCAGGAGGTTATCAACCGCCAGAAGGACCTCAACATCGTCTACTCCGCCATGCACGGAACCGGCCGCGTCATTGTGCCCCTCTGCCTCCGCAGCTGGGGATTCCAAAACATCCACGTAGTGCCCGAGCAGATGGTAGTGGACGGAAACTTCCCCACCGTCGTAAGCCCCAACCCTGAAAACGCAGAGGCCATGACCCTCGGCATGAAGCTCGGAACGAAGCTCAACGCTGACCTGGTTGTCGCCACCGACCCCGATGCAGACCGCCTCGCCATCGTCTGCCGTGACAACAAGGGCGAATGGATGATTCTCAACGGCAACCAGACCGCCCTCATGTTCTGCTATTACATCATCAAGAACAAGAAGAACCTCGGCCAGCTTAAGAGCACCGACTTCCTGGTGAAGACCATCGTGACCACCGAGAGCATCGCCAATATTGCCAAGAAGGAAGGAGTTGAAATCCGCGACTGCTACACCGGCTTCAAGTGGATTGCACGCGAAATCGCCCTCTCCGAAGGCAAGCAGAAGTATATCGGTGGCGGCGAGGAAAGCTTTGGATTCCTCCCCTACGACAAGGTTCGCGACAAGGACGCACCCGCTTCCATCTGTCTCATCTGCGAAATCGCCGCATGGGCCAAGGACCAGGGCAAGACCCTCTACGACCTGCTCATGCAGATTTACGTGGACTATGGATTCAGCCTCGAACACACCATCAACGTGACCAAGCCCGGCAAGAGCGGTGCTGACGAAATCAAGGCCATGATGGAAAACTTCCGCAGCAACCGTCCGCAGACCATCGCCGGCAGCAAGGTAACCCTCGTCAAGGACTACGGTGTGCTGAAGTGCTACGACGGTGAAGGCAAGGAATCGGTTCTCGACATGCCCTGCACCAGCAACGTGCTCCAGTGGTTCACCGAAGACGGTACGAAGATTTCCGTACGTCCCTCCGGTACCGAACCCAAAATCAAGTTCTACTGCGAAATCCACGGCACAATGGGTTGCCCCAACTGCTACGCCAGTGCCAAGGAAGAAGCCCTCAAGAAGATTGAAGCCATCAAGGCCGACCTCGGACTCTAACGTGGTGATTCAGTGAACGCTGTGCTGGGATTTGCTCCCGGCACAGCACCCTCCGGCACATGCCCACACCTTAGGACAATGCCGGAACATACCACCATACGACGCTCCCCAGCCTGTATCATATGGGCACGGGAGCGTCCTTTTTGCGATGGGAACTATACCCCTATAAAACCCCAGAAAAGAACGCAAAAATATCTAACCCCCTTACGTTAATTCCATGTATTGGTTTCTTTTCGACGGCGGCGACATCATGCTCACCGCCGACGGACACATCCCCGTATGCGACACCTGCCCCCTGCCCACCATCGGCGAAGCCTACCCTCTCCCATCCATTCAAGGGCAGAAAGCCATAGCATACCATGTGGCAGCAGGTGCCGGCATCGAAACGGCAGGACTGCAACGCCAAGGCTTGCGTGCCAGTTTCTACACCCTCAGCCATGAGGAATACCGCATGGCCGGCAAAGCACGCGAACTCCTCCACTTTGATGCCACACACCGTTTCTGCAGCATCTGTGGAGCACCGATGCAACGTGCCAGCGACATATCGAAACGCTGCACGGCATGCGGCAGGGAAATATGGCCCTCACTCACGGTAGCCATCATCGTGCTTGTCCGCAAACCGCACCCCTCCGGCCGCCGCGAGCTCGAAGAGGTGCTGCTTGTACATGCCCGGAACTTCGCAGGCAATTTCTACGGAC
This sequence comes from Bacteroidales bacterium, assembly GCA_004555055.1. Taxonomy (GTDB): domain Bacteria; phylum Bacteroidota; class Bacteroidia; order Bacteroidales; family Bacteroidaceae; genus Alloprevotella. The sequence continues at coordinate 5,830 of SFJN01000020.1, forward strand.
TCGTGGCCGGATTTGTGGAGACGGGCGAGAGCCTTGAGGAGTGTCTGCAACGCGAAGTGATGGAAGAGACCGGCCTGCACATCGGCAACATCCGCTACCGCGCAAGCCAGCCCTGGCCATACCCCTCGGGACTGATGGTGGGGTACTTTGCCGACTACATCAGCGGCGACATACGACTACAGCGTGAAGAACTGGAATGCGGCGGGTGGTTCACACGCGACAACCTGCCGGAAATCCCCGGAAAGATGAGTCTCGCCCGCCAGCTCATCGACCTCTGGCTGCAAGAAGAGTAAACCTGCGCAAACCCCGAAATCCATATCACGCAGGTTTCAGGGGAATGGACGCCGATTTTGCACTTTCGGACCAAGTATCCTCGACAAGTGGCACGCCTTTCATCGCTGGCCGTAGGCCGGCATCATGCATTTGCACACTGCGTCTGACAAAGCGGAGGGAGGCCTGTCACACCCCATGGAAAAGAAAAGAAGATTTGAAAAAGCAGACTTGACAAAAGAGCCGAGGAGAGGACAAAAAGTGTCTGACTTTCAGCACAAAAGTTTAGAAAACGACAAGGCGACAACAGCCATCTGCAAAAAAAAACGTAATTTTGCACCTCGGAAAGATAACGCGTCCACATTTACACCAAAAAAGAAGAAAAAAAGAACATAACCATCTAAATATTTGTATGGCAAAGAATCAGAATCTCCCCGACGTTGTATTTGAAACCAGCTGGGAGGTTTGCAATAAAGTTGGTGGAATATATACCGTGCTGTCAAGCAGAGCCAAAACCTTAAAGGAACGTTTTGGAGACAACCTTATATTCATCGGTCCCGACATTTGGACAGGCAAAGAAAATCCCCTCTTCCGCGAAGACCCCAAGCTGCTTGCCGATTGGCGTATGGACGCCAAACGCGAAGGCTTCGCCGTGCGCATCGGACGCTGGGCAGTGCCTGGGCAACCCGTAGCCGTCCTCGTTGACTTCCGGGCCTTCTACGCACAGAAGAACGACATCTACGCAAGGGCATGGGACAGTTTCCACGTTGACAGCCTGCACGCCTATGGCGACTATGACGAAGCCAGCATGTTCTCCTTCGCTGCCGGACGCTTCGTCGAAATCGTCGTAAAAGGACGCCTGGCAAAGAAAAAGGTCATCTATCAGGCTCACGAATGGATGAGCGGGTTGGGAATGCTCTTCCTCAAACAGCAGTGCCCCAACGTACGCACCATCTTCACCACTCACGCCACAAGCATCGGACGCAGCATCAGCGGAAACAACAAACTGCTCTACGAATACTTCCACGGCTACAACGGCGACCAAATGGCAAGCGAGCTGAATATGGAAGCCAAGCACAGCATCGAAAAGCAGAGCGCACACCTGGCTGACTGCTTTACCACCGTCAGCAACTTCACTGACCGCGAATGCCGCCAGCTCCTTGACAAAGCCGCTGACGTAGTACTCCCCAACGGCTTTGAACTCGACTTTGTCCCCAAAGCCGCTACATACTCCAAACTTCGTCGCGAGGTTCGCCGGAAAATCATTCAGACGGCCACAGCACTCACCGGCGACACTTTCGATGAAAACACACTCATCATCAGTACCTCCGGACGCAACGACTTCCGATGCAAGGGCTTCGACGTCTACCTCGAAGCTATGCGACAGCTCCGCGACCGCCTCAAGGACAGTCCCCGAAAGGTAATTTCCCTCATTGAAGTGCCATGCTGGCTCCTTGGACCACGGAAAGACCTTCAGCAGCGACTCCACACCATGCAGGACACCACCGCACCCGCAGCAGCGTTGGAGACACCCATGATTACCCACGACCTTTACAACCTCAACGAAGACCGGATACTCTGTCTGATGAAGGACCTCGGACTCACAAACAAACCCGAAGACAAGGTGAAGGTGATACTCATACCATGCTACCTCGATGGAAAGGACGGCATCCTTAACATCAGCTACTACGACATGCTCACCGCAAACGACCTCACCGTCTATCCTTCATACTACGAACCTTGGGGCTATACCCCCCTTGAGAGCGTAGCTTTCAAGACACCCTGCATCACCACCGACCTCAGCGGATTCGGACAATGGGTCAACGAAGTGCTTGACCGCGAAGGCACCATCGAAGACGGTGTGGCAGTGCTCCACCGCGACGACCGCAACTACCAGGAATGCGCTGCCGCCATCTGCGACAACATCGAGCACGTACTCCACGCTTCGCATGAGGAAACCGACAACATGCGGCGTAACGCCTCGAAGTTCGCCACGAAAGCACAGTGGAAAAACTTCATCAGACACTACTACAAAGCCTACGAGTTTGCACTAAGCAAATAATAAGCAAAGTGCAAGACAGCTATAAAAACAAGAGACAATACATCATTATATTTTCATAAATATCAAATGGTCAATATCACAAATGCCAATCAGCCCCAGTGGCGCACTGTGACCGTAAGAAGTCACATCCCCACAGTGCTGAAACCCCTCGATGAAATGGCTCACAACCTCTGGTTCTGCTGGAACCAGGAAGCCCTTGAACTTTTCAAGAGCCTCGACGCCAAAATCTGGAGCGAAGTGCAGCAGAACCCCGTTGAACTGCTGAACCGCATCAGCTACAAGCGTCTGAAGGTGATGAGCACCGACAAGGACCTGGTGGCTCGCATGAACAGCGTCTACAAGCAGTTCCGTGACTATATGGACGAGCCCAAGCGCACCGACCGTGCCAGCGTAGCCTATCTCTGCATGGAGTATGGTATGAATCACAACGTGAAGATCTACTCCGGTGGTCTCGGCATCCTTGCCGGCGACTATGTAAAGGAGGCTTCTGACTCCAACGTTGACATGACTGCCGTAGGTTTCCTCTATCGTTACGGTTACTTCACACAGACCCTCTCGATGGACGGACAGCAGATTGCAAAATACGAACCGCAGGATTTCGACCGCATGCCCATCGAGCGCGTCCTCGACAGCGAGGGCAAGCAGGTGGTCGTTGACGTTCCCTTCAACACCTTCACCGTACATGCTCTTGTATGGAAGGTCAACGTAGGACGCGTTACCCTCTACCTCCTCGACACCGACAACGAAATGAATGCCGAATTCGACAAGGGCATCACCCACGCACTCTATGGCGGTGACTGGGAAAACCGCATGAAGCAGGAGTACCTCCTCGGTATCGGCGGTGTGCTCACTCTGCAGAAGCTCGGCATCAAGGTGGATGTATACCACTGCAACGAGGGCCATGCTGCCCTTGCCAACCTCCAGCGCCTGGCCGACTACGTACAGAGCGGACTCAACTTCAGCGAAGCCCTCGAACTCGTACGCGCCAGCAGCCTCTATACCGTACACACTCCCGTGCCCGCCGGACACGACTATTTCGACGAAGGACTTGCCAGCAAGTACCTCGGACACTACGCTCAGAAACTGGGTATCAGCTGGGACGACCTTATGGGACTCGGCCGTCAGAACCCCGGCGACAAGGGCGAGCGCTTCTGCATGTCTACCTTCCTTTGCAAGACCTGCCAGGAAGTGAATGGCGTAAGCTGGCTCCACGGAAAGGTGAGCGAGCGCATGTTCGCACCCATCTGGCCCGGATACATGCCCGAAGAGTCGTACCGCGAACATCAGATTCTCTCGCACGATGAGTACGAGCAAATCTACGATGTGAACCCCAACGAAAGCCACGTAGGCTACGTCACCAACGGCGTACACTACCCCACCTGGTGCGCACACGAGTGGAAGGCACTCCACAAGAAATACTTCGGCAAGGAGCACATCAAGGACCAGAGCAACCAGAGCATCTGGGAGAACATCTATAAGGTAAGCGACAAGGAAGTATGGGAAACCCGTATGGCCTTGAAGAACAAGCTGGTAAACTACATCCGTGACCGCTTCCGCGACAACTGGCTGAAGAACCAGGGCGATCCCGCACGCGTGGTAAGCCTGCTCGACAAGATCAACCCCAACGCACTCATCATCGGTTTCGCACGCCGCTTTGCTACCTACAAGCGCGCACACCTCCTCTTCAGCGACCTCGACCGTCTGGCAAAGATTGTAAACAATCCCCAGTATCCCGTACAGTTCCTCTTCGCCGGAAAGGCTCACCCCGCCGACGGAGCCGGACAGGGTCTTATCAAGAAGATTCACGAAATCAGTCAGCGTCCCGAGTTCATCGGAAAGATTATTTTCCTCGACAACTACGACATGCAGCTCGCACGTCGCCTCGTCAGCGGTGTAGACATCTGGATGAACACCCCGACACGTCCTCTCGAGGCCTCCGGAACCTCTGGCGAAAAGGCTCTCATGAACGGTGTCGTAAACCTCTCCGTACTCGATGGATGGTGGTACGAAGGCTATCGTCCCGGTGCCGGATGGGCTCTTACCGACAAGCGCACCTACCAGAACCAGGACCAGCAGGACCAGCTCGACGCTGCCACAATCTACAGCCTCCTCGAAAACGAGATTATCCCCCTCTACTACAGCCGCAACGCACAGGGATATTCCGAAGGATGGGTGAAGACCGTGAAGAACAGCATCGCACAGATTGCACCTCACTACACCATGAAGCGCCAGCTCGACGACTACTACGACCGCTTCTACAACAAGCTCCGCGACCGCTTCGCCGTGGTTTCCGCCAACAACAATCGTCTGGCCAAGGAAATCGCCGCTTGGAAGGAGACCGTTGCCCAGCGTTGGGACGAAATCAACGTCGTGTCCGTTGAGCGCTTCGGCGACGAAGGCATCGGACAGATTGTCAGCGACCGCGAATTCACCGTACGTATCGTGGTTGACGAACGCGGACTTGACGATGCCGTAGGCGTTGAAATCGTAGTGCTCCGCACCGATACCGAAACCGGAAAGGACCTCGTGTTCCGCACCTTCCCCATGCAGGTCGTTTCCCACGAGGGCAATCTCTACACCTTCGAGGTGAAAGCCAACATTGACGTGGCCGGAAGCTACCGTTCTGCCTACCGAATGTATCCCAAGAACAAGAACCTCACCAGCCGGCAGGACATGTGCTACGTAAAGTGGTTCTAATCGCCTGACAAGCGAAATCATCCATCATATCCCTGCCTTCATCAAGTATGACGGCAGGGATTTTTCTGTACATTCCGCTGCAGCAAACGAAGTGATGGAAGCTCAATTCCGCCATGGCGTTTTGCATTATATAGCTTCTGAAATTGAATCATACAATATATAAAATGTGCATACACCAAAGGTAAAGCAAAGCTTTCAGAAAGAAAATTTTGCTACAATCGTATAATTTAGTAAATTTGCCACGTTTTAGGTGCACCGACCACCATTGACTTTGCACCGAAAATATACGGAAACGGAATAAAACACCACGACAAATGATAAAGATTACATTCCCTGACGGCAGCGTCCGCGAGTACGAAAGCGGCGTCACCGGCCTGCAGATTGCCGAAAGCATCTCCAGTCGTCTGGCACAAGACGTGCTGGCATGCGGCGTCAACGGCGAAACCCAGGAACTGAATCGCCCCATCTGTGAGGATGCCAGCATCAACCTCTACAAATGGGAGGATGCCGAAGGCAAGCACGCCTTCTGGCACACCTCGGCACACCTCATGGCTGAGGCCATGCAGGAACTTTGGCCCGGCACCCAGTTCGGCATCGGTCCCGCCATCGAAAACGGATTCTACTATGACGTGATGCCTCCTGAGGGCGTCACCATCCGTGAAGAAGACTTTCCGAAAATCGAAAAGAAAGTTCAGGAACTCCAGCAGAAGAAAGAGGCACTTGTCCGTGAAAGCATCAGCAAGGACGATGCCCTGAAATTCTTCGGCGACCATGGTCAGACCTACAAGAACGAACTCATTGCCGAACTTGAAGACGGCCACATAACCACCTATACCCAAGGTGCATATACCGACCTCTGCCGTGGTCCTCACCTCATGACCACCGCCCCCATCAAGGCCTTCAAGGTAATGAGCGTAAGTTCTGCATACTGGCGCGGCGACGAGAAGCGCCCCATGATGACCCGTGTTTACGGAGTATCTTTCCCAAAGAAAAAACTCCTTGACGAATACCTTACGCTTCTCGAAGAGGCCAAACGCCGCGACCACCGCAAAATAGGCAAGGAGATGGAACTCTTCATGTTCTCCGACCTTGTCGGCAAAGGTCTGCCCATGTGGCTCCCTAAAGGTACCGCCCTTCGTCTGCGCCTTGAGGACGTGCTCAAGAAAATCCAGAAACGCTATGACTACCAGCAGGTGATGACCCCGCACATCGGCTCGAAAAACCTCTACGTCACTTCAGGACACTACGCCAAGTACGGAAAGGACTCTTTCCGTCCCATCACCACTCCCGAAGAGGGCGAAGAGTACTTCCTCAAGCCCATGAACTGCCCCCACCACTGCGCCATCTACGCATGGAAACCCCGCAGTTACAAGGACCTTCCCCTGCGTCTGGCAGAGTTCGGAACCGTCTACCGCTATGAACAGAGCGGTGAGCTCCACGGTCTGACCCGTGTACGCGGATTTACGCAGGACGATGCCCACCTTTTCTGCCGCCCAGATCAGGTGAAGCAGGAATTCCTCCGCGTCATGGACATCATCCTCATCATCTTCAAGGCCCTGAAGTTCGATAACTATGAAGCTCAGATTTCCCTCCGCGACAAGGTGAACCGCGAAAAGTACATCGGCTCCGAGGAGAACTGGGAAGCTGCAGAACAGGCCATCATCGAGGCATGCAAAGAAAAGGGACTCCCCGCACACATCGAATATGGTGAGGCCGCATTCTACGGCCCCAAACTTGACTTCATGGTGAAGGACGCTCTCGGACGTCGCTGGCAGCTTGGCACCATCCAGGTAGACTACAACCTCCCCGAACGCTTCCAACTCGAATATACCGGTGAGGACAACAAGAAGCACCGTCCCGTGATGATTCACCGTGCCCCCTTCGGCAGTATGGAACGTTTCGTTGCCGTGCTTATCGAACACACTGCCGGACACTTCCCCCTCTGGCTCACCCCCGACCAGGTGGTTATCCTCCCCATTTCCGAAAAGTCGAACGAATACGCCTACAAGGTAAAGGCGCAGCTCGAAGCCGAAGACGTACGCGTGCTCATCGACGACCGCAACGAGAAAATCGGCCGTAAGATTCGTGACAACGAAATGAAGCACATCCCCTACATGCTCATCGTAGGAGAAAAGGAAGCCGCCGAAGAAAAGGTCAATGTCCGCGTTCAAGGCGGTAAGGGTGGAGAGCCTGAAACCATGACCGTAGCGGAATTCGTACAGCGCGTTCATGCCGAAGTTGAAGAACAACTCGGAGAATTCAAATGATGACCACATAACGGACAAAACTTTTTCCACACGGAAATAATATAAATATTGTCACCCTAAGTAGTCAGAAAACTTCTTGGGGTGACATTTTTATTGGAAAAGAAACATAATGGACTTGTAGAAAAAACATAAAAGTGCTAACTTTGCCCTGCTTTATAGAGCCTCATAAGGCTCAAGACACTACAAACTTCTAAGTCTATCAGTCACAAACCAACAAGCTCCAAGAAACTTGAAACCGCAGAGAAACGACAAAAAACAGCAGCAGTACCGAATCAACGAACAGATTCGTGCCCGCGAAGTACGTATCGTTGGCGATGACGTTGAGAGTCAGGTTATCCCTACCCGCGACGCCTTACGCCTTGCCCAGCAGAAGAATGTTGACCTCGTAGAGATCAGCCCCAACGCCGAGCCCCCCGTTTGTCGACTGATTGACTACAGCAAGTTCCTCTACCAGCAGAAAAAGCGCCAGAAGGAACTCAAGGCCAAACAGGTGAAGATTGAAGTGAAGGAAATCCGTTTCGGACCTCAGACCGACGACCACGACTATAACTTCAAGCTCAAGCATGCCAAAGGTTTCCTTAGCGATGGCGACAAGGTGAAAGCCTACGTCTTCTTCCGCGGACGCTCCATCCTTTTCAAAGAACAGGGCGAAGTGCTTCTGCTCAGATTTGCCAACGACCTTGAGGAATACGGCAAAGTAGAGGCCATGCCCGTGCTTGAAGGCAAAAGGATGACCATGTACATTGCCCCCAAGAAAACGGCCCCCAAAAAGACCGTTGAAACGGAAGACATCGAAGAAACGGAGGAGAATTCCGAAGAAAAACCTGCAATCGTAGCGCCTGTCAAGAAGCAGCCCAAACAGAAAGAGCGCAAAGAATACACAGGTCCCAAGGTTGAAGGCGAAGACTTTTAAGGCCCAACCTCACGCTACCTCCGTATATACCTATCAGAGAATCCCGGAACGCCACACCGCACTGAACCAGTTCTTGCAGGAACTACCCCAGTTTCCATATCACTAAATCCAATCCTGCAAGGCGCTTCCCTTCATGTCGGAGGCTTACCGTCATTCAATAGTAGCGCGTTGTGCCAGGTATGCGCAACCGCACCGTAACACAATTTATTAATCACAATTCCAATTTACCAAATGCCTAAAGTAAAGACTAATTCCGGTGCCAAGAAGCGTTTCACACTCACCGGAACAGGTAAGATCAAGCGTCACCACGCTTATCACAGTCACATCCTGACCAAGAAGACCAAGAAGCAGAAGCGTAACCTCGACCACGTTGCTCTCGTTGACCGCACCAATGTGAAGCAGGTTCGCGAACTCCTCTGCATGCGCTAATCTTCTCCCAAACACATCTTACCACAACAGTCATTTATTCACCGAATGCCCAGCACCGAAAGTTCGGCTAAGATACGCCGACGCTGGCAATCAAAAAACAATTTACTATGCCTAGATCAGTAAATCATGTAGCCTCTCGCGCCAAGCGCAAGAGAATCCTCAAGCTTACCCGCGGTTACTATGGTGCCCGCAAGAACGTTTGGACCGTTGCCAAGAACACTTGGGAGAAGGGTCTTACCTATGCCTTCCGCGATCGCCGCAACAAGAAGCGCAATTTCCGCGCACTCTGGATTCAGCGTATCAATGCCGCTGCACGTCTTGAAGGTATGAGCTACTCCCAGCTCATGGGTGGACTCCACAAGGCTGGCATCGAGATCAACCGTAAGGTGCTCGCCGACCTCGCAGTCAACAATCCCCAGGCTTTCAAGGCCATTGTTGCCAAGGTTAAGTAATTAACGGCTACAACTATTTCCACATTCCCAATCAATCATAAAGGCTTGCACCGTCATGGCGTGAGCCTTTTCTTGTATCTTCAGGGAATAGGCTCAATGTGTGCCTCCAACCGTCTTCACCCCAACAATAACATACCCATAGTAAAGAAACCAAAATGTTCCGATTCCAACAATTCACAGTCCACGACGACCGCTGCGCCATGAAAGTAGGTACCGACGGCGTGCTATTGGGAGCATGGACCAACGCCTCCGAAGCCCAGAAGGCTGTGGACATCGGCACAGGGTGCGGACTGGTGGCACTGATGCTCGCACAACGTTACCCCACACTCCAAATCACGGCCGTAGAAATCGATGCTGAAGCTGCCGCGCAGGCTGCAGAAAATGTGGAGGAAAGTCCCTTCAACGGACAAATCACCGTCGTTGCGGACGATGCGATACGTTTTGCTGCACACGAACTCTCAGAAAGCTACGATCTTGTAGTGAGCAATCCCCCCTTCTTCCAGGAGTCGCTGCTTCCCCCAGATGCAACGCGTGCCACAGCCCGACACACCGCAGCAGGCCTCGGATTCGGGCAACTTGCCGACATTGCAGTCACCCTGCTACGCCCTGGCGGACGCCTTGCTGTCATCATCCCCAAAAACGCCGAAAGCACATTCCACGACATCTGCAACCGCCACGGACTCTCGTTGCTCCATGCAACCGATATCCGCACCGTGGCACGCAAACCTGTACGGAGAATTCTCATGTACTTTCACAAAGGAGCCCCACCCGAAACTGTCGTACGCGACGACATCATACTGATGCACGAAGGCCGGCGCTCCGAAAGCTACGCACAGCTCTGCCGCGACTTCTATCTGTAATTCCTCCATACAGCAGTCTTTTTCACTCACATGACATATACCGCCCAAGACCTCACGGAAACCCTTCTCTCCATGCACGACGAACGTCAGCGCCAGATGCTCTGCAGATTCTTCAAGACCGGCGAAGGAGAGTACGGCCACGGCGACCGATTTATTGGCTTGAAATGTCCCCAGACCCGCATGGTCGTCAGGGAAGCACGGCATAAAGTACCCATACCCGAAATCCACAACCTTCTGCTCTCACCCTGGCACGAGGTCCGCCTCTGCGGACTGCTCCTGCTCGTCGAGGAAATGCAGGCCGCCCTGCCCACCAGGCTGCGCCACACCCCGGAAATGGCAGCACGAAGAGAGAAGATAGCAGATTTCTATCTGCGCCATGCCCACCGTGCCAACAACTGGGACCTCGTCGACATGTCGTGTCCCAAGATTCTCGGGAATTGGCTGCTCCACCCCCTCCCCGACGGCAGCATGCCTGACCGCTCAGTCCTCGACCGGCTGGCCATGAGTTCCTGCCTGTGGGAACAGCGCATCGCCATCGTCACCAACTGGATGCTCATCCGCCACGATGAATATGCCGACACCCTGCGCATTGCAGACCGCCTGCTCCACCATCCTCATGACCTTATCCACAAGGCCGTGGGATGGATGCTCCGCGAAGTGGGAAAACGTCGTATGGACATTCTTGAAGACTACCTCGAAAGACACAGCCACGAAATGCACCGCACCACCCTACGCTACGCCATCGAGAAAATGAACGCTCCGCAACGACAATGGTGGCTGGAAAAAGACAAGAAAGTTTAGGGTGGATTCTGGGAAACACCATGGGGACGGACACCCTCCGTGCTCCCGCTGAGATGAGGAGAAAACCAAACACAACGGCTCCCTGCAACCGGTCTTTAGTAATCCGGATGCAGGGAGCCGTGATATACGGAGGGAAGGAGCATCTCCAGGACGCCCATCTATCCCTCACCCCGCCGTCCGCCCTGTCCCTATGATGTCAAGGGAAAGGGCGCAACGATAGGCAGGGAAAGGAAACGGGTCAATGTCAGTTGAGGATGACGCCGGAATTGTCGGTAGGATTCTGCGTGAGCGTAGAGCCCGAAGGATAGGCGTTGATGGCATTCTGCGGGATGTAGTACGTCACACGGTAATCGGTAGCAGGGATGTTCTCCATAGCCTTGTGCGGACCGGGGAACTGACGGTTGAGCTCACGTCCGTTGCGGAATACGTCGAAGCTGCGCTCGGCCTGGTATGCCATTTCCAGCTGACGCTCCTTGTCGATGCGCTCGAAGGCATTGGAAGCATTGAGTTCTGCATAGCCCTTTCCGGGGATGGCACGCTCACGCACGACATTAAGGTCGGGAAGCGCCTTTCCGTATTCTCCGAGCTTGGCATAGGCTTCTGCACGGTTGAGGTACATCTCGTCGAGACGGCTGATGATGGGGCTGTGAAGTTGGCTGTATCCGTTTTCGAGGCTACACTTGGTGATGTAGAACATGGGATATACACGGTTCAGCAGCATCTGCCAGTCGAGATAGCCTTCATAGGTTTCGCCGTCGGCATAGTTGATGGCGTAGCGCTCGTCATCGGCATTCACCAGTGTAAGGGTGTAGGTATCTTCGCCCTCGGTGCAGGTGACGGTACCGTCGGCATGGTGGGTGACGGGTGCCTGCACATAGTTGAAGTTGGTATGCTCACCGTTGCTGTAGACCTTCTTGATGAAGCGGAACACCTCGGTATGCTCTTCGGTGTACTGGGGGTCGATGAATGCAGCACGGGCGTCAACGATGCCAGCACTACCCTTGCGCCAGTCGTTGCGGCCGTTCTCGTCGAGCAGTGCGAGATATTTGGCCGAAGCGTACATCTCGCCCCATCCCATATCCTGTATGTTGGCATACATTCCGCCGATGGTGTAATAGTAGTCCCACTCGGGGAATTCGGAGTCGGTACGACGAATGACGAAGATGTCCTCAGGATTGTTGTCGGGGTCGATGGTGTTCGACTTCATGTAGTCCTCGCGGGAAAGGAGGGAATAGTTGTTGGAGTCGATGACCTTCGAGGCATAGTCAGCAGCGAGTCTGGCATATTCCGTGTTTGGTTTCTCGTAGGTACCGCTCATGTAGAGATAGATACGCGAAAGCATGGCCTGTGCAGCAGCCTTCGATGCATAGCTCGAACCCTTTGCATACTCGTCGTGCATAAGGGCTTCGGCCTTCTTGAGGTCGTTGATAGCCTGCATATAGCACTCGTGCACTGTGGAGCGGTCGGGAAGCTGCAGGTTGTCGAGGTCGTCAGGAGTACCATTCACAATGGGCACTCCAAGGTTCTTCTGCGGAGCCTGGCAGTATGGACGTCCGAAGGCACGTGTGAGATAGAAGTACATCATGCCGCGGATGTAATAGCATTCGCCGAGTTTGCTGTCCACCTCGTCGCTCTGTCCTTCGGCAATCATCTTGATGATGTTCGAGGTCTGTGCCACAGCCTTGTAGCCATAGTCCCAGAAATTCTGCAGACGATAGTTGTTGGGGGTGCGGCTGAAGGAAATGAACTGATAGAAGGCGTCGGTCGACGAACCGCGAATCATCATGTTGTCTCCGGCATATTCGCCGAGGCGGTGCATGGGGTCGCTCCAGTAGGCAAGCTGTGCATAGGCTCCGTCAAGGAGTCCGTCGAGCGACTGTTCAGGATTGTTCTGCACCTCATCGGCGGCAAGACTGCTGTTGGGCAGACACTCGATGTCGCACGAGGTGAGCATGGCAGCGGCGCTGAACGCAGCAGCGAGGGCAGTAAGGATATTTCTTGATTTCATGTTAGGCTTGGATTTCTTACTTCGTTTTGAGGTATATTCGATATTCATATACTAAAGACCCTTACGAAAAGGTCAGAACGAGAGGTTGACGTTGAGCATAAACTTGCGTACAGAAGGATATACGCTGACTCCCGTTGAGCTGATAACCTTTCCGCCCGAAGGAGGAAGTTCGGGGTCCACACCGCTGTAGGGTGTGACGCAGAAGAGGTTTTCGCCGCTCAGCGCAATGCGGAGATGGTTGATGTGGCGCTTGGCGAAGCGGTCGGTATCCCATGCCAGTACGAGGCTGCGGAGCTTGAGGAAGTCACCGTCTTCGAGGAATCGGGTGCTGGCCTTGTTGGAGTTGGTGGAATTGTTGTAGATGGCTACGGGATGAGTGGCAACATCACCGGGCTTCTCCCAACGAGTCCATCCGTCCTTGAGCACCATCTGGTTACGGTCGGTATAGGCACCGTCGGAGTCGAACTCAAGGCGCGAATAGTTGAAGATCTTGCCACCGATGCTGTAGCCGAAGTCTGCAGCAAGCGAGAACTCGCGCCATGTCAGTTCGGTCTGGAAACCTCCGAACACCTTGGGTGTGGAGGGGTCGCAGATGACCTGGTCGGCCTTGGCATATTCCGTGGTAATCTGTCGGCTGCCGTCCTCTGCGGTGTAGTACCACTGTGCAGCACCGGTCTCGGTGTTCACACCAGCCCATTCCTGGAGGTAGAAGGTATCGCAGCTGTATCCGGGCTTGAGGAGCTTGTTGGCACCTCCGGCAATGCCGTCGGCCTTGATAATCTGGATGTCGGGGTTGTCACCGTAGAGTTTCTCCACCTTGTTGGCGTTGTGGCCGAGGGTAAGGTCGAGGCTCCACTTCCAGTCGTGCGTACGTACGATGTCACCGCCGAGGGTGATTTCTATACCGTTGTTGCTCATCTCGCCGACATTCTTCCAGCGGCTGGTGACACCGACGATACCGGGCAGGGGCACCATGTAGAGAATGTTGTCGGTATACTTGTTGTACCAGTCGAAGTTGAAGCGCAGACGGCTGTTGAACAGGCTGGCATCGAGACCCACGCCGATGGTGCGTGTCTTCTCCCATGTGAGGTCCTTGTTGCCAATCTGGCTGATGAGTGCTGCGGGAGTGTCGTTATAGCTGGCGGAAATGCTGTAGAGGTCGTACTGGGGATAGTAGGTTCCGGGGTCGTTACCGTTGGTACCAATGCTGGCACGGAGTTTCAACAGGTCTACCCAGTCGGCCTTGAACCACTTCTCGCGGTTAATCATCCATCCAGCTGAGAAACTGCCGAAGTTACCGTACTTGTTGTTGTCGCCGAAGTACGATGCACCGTCCCTACGCCAGGACACTTCTGCAAAGTAGCGGTTGGCATAGTCGTAGGTAGCCTTGAAGATGACGCTCTGCTTGGCGCTCTCGCTCAGGGCACCGTCCACCGACTCGGGAGTGGCGGCCACACCCAGCTGGTCGAAACCGCTGAGGAAACCCGTTCCGTTGGCACGGATATATTTGTAACTGTAGTCACGGAATTCGTAACCGAGCAGTCCGGTCACGTGGTGCTCGCCCCAGTTCTGCACATAGTTGAGCATCTGGCTGGTATAGCGGATGACTTCGTCGCTGTGGTATTCGCTGATGCGTCCCTTTCCGCCGGTACCGTCGCTCTTGGGGTCGCTGTACGAACTGTAGCGGTAGCTCTGGTACTTGTAGCTGTTGGTGCTGTTCCAGGTGAGGTATTTGCAGAAACGGACATCAAAGTTGAAGCTGCCCATGATGTCGTAGTTCTTGTAGTCTACACGGTCGCCGTTGGCCAGGCTGTTGAGGTAGTTGGTCTGTGTGGCGTTCACCCATCCCTGGTAGCGGTCGGGAGTAAGGCTTCCGTCCTCAAGATAGGGGCTGTCCCAGGGGAGCATGGAGTACATGGCGTTGACGCTGTACTGGGCATCGCCGGTATTGCTCATCACGCCGATGATGGCGGGCTTCAGCGTCAGCCACTGGCAGGGCTTGAACTGCATGCGGGCATTCACGCTGTACTTCTCGTATTCGTAACCCTTCACGGCACCTTCTTCATCGAAGTATCCCATGGAGAAGAATCCGTTCATCTTTTCCGAACCGCCCTGGAACGATACGTTGTAGTCCTGCGTATAGCCCACATGGGTGGCAAGGTCCCACCAGTCGAAATTGCTGTTGCGGAGGTCGGGGTTCCAGCGGGTGAAGCTGATCTGGTCGGCATTCTGCATCGAAGCATAGTAGTCGTAGAGCTGGCTGCCGGACATCATCTTCTGGTTACCATTGTTGAGGATGTTCATACCTGCCTTGGCAGAAATGTTCACACGGATGTCGCCGCTCTTGCCGCCCTTGGTGGTGACGATGATGACACCGTTCGCACCCTGCGAACCATAGATGGCGGTAGAGGCTGCATCTTTGAGGATACTCATGCTGGCGATGTCGGCAGGGTTCAGGAAGTCGGCACTGTTACCGACGATGACACCGTCGACCACCCAAAGCGGAGCGGTGGATCCGGAGAGTGTGGCGGTACCGCGGACAGTAACGGCCGAGGTGGAACCTGGCTGACCGCTACCCTGAGCCACATGCACACCACTGACCTTGCCGTTAAGCATGGAGCTGACGTTGCTGCTGGTGATGTCGGTAAGGTCGGAGGGTTTCAGCACTTCCATGGCACCGGTGAGGCTTTCCTTCTTCTGGATGCCGTAACCCACCACCACGGCCTCTTCAAGGGTGTTGGTGCTTTCCTTGAGGGTGATGGTCACGTTACTGCCGTCCCAGGTCACAGACTGTGTCTCGTAGCCGATATAGCTGATGTGGAGGGTGGCACCCTTCTTCACACCCTTAATGGAGAACGCACCGGAAAGGTCGGTAACCGAACCGAGGGTGGTACCCTTCACAACGACGCTGGCACCTACAAGGGGCTCGCCGGATTCGTCGATGACGATGCCGCTGCACTGTTGGGTCTGCTGTACAGCATAGAGGCTGTTTTCGATAGGGGATGATGATGCCCACGCATGACCGGCAGCGAAACCGGCGGCGAGGAGCATGCTGACTGACATTAGCCGTTTTGTCATACCTTGATTTTGTTTTTGGAGAGAAAATGTGAATGAGAAGTGGAACTTTTCCTTAGACTCTTCTTACAGATGCAGGAAAGACAGTCGTTCCTTTCACTGAGGAACAGGCTATATAGACTGCATCCGCAACAAAGACTCCGATGTCAGGAAATAGCTTCACCTCGTATTTTTTTTGTAAAAGAATATACGGGAAGGGGGAGGTACAAAGCAACCTTGACGACAACCGGCGGTCCGGACATCGGAAGATGTACAGCCGAAGATGTCGCCAAAGCATCAGGGGACTGGTAGCCTGCGTTCTCAAAATGATGGAAGATGGAAGAAGACAGACTTAAGGTTATGGTCGCGTCAGCGGCCTGGCAGCCTCTTCGGAGACTCTTTCTCACATCGAAGAACGGGCCGTAAGCCGCTTTGCGAAGCAAATTTACTGCATTATTGGCACTTTTTATGCTTTTTTAGTATAAATCAACATGTTTGGCAGATAAAAACAACGTTTTTTCTACATTTTTGTATAGCAATATGCCCCGTATTTTACATCTACAACTGACAAAACACAATTAAGGGATGTTCTATAAATTAGCTTGACAAGTCTTCCTCCTT
>SFJN01000194.1 GCA_004555055.1 Bacteroidales bacterium
AGAGAAAGGAATCATAATTTAAATGAAGCGACAGTGACAGCCTCGCGAATCATGATGGTGATGAAAGGTGATACGCTCGTCTATGATGCCAATGCTTTCCAACTGGCAGAAGGCTCCATGCTTGACGAACTCATCAGGCAACTTCCCGGTGTGCGCCTGGAATCGGGCGGGCGCATCACGGTAAACGGGCACTTCGTCAGCAGCCTGTTGGTTAATGGAAAGGACTTCTTCAACGGTGACCCCAAAGTAGCCCTGCAAAACCTTCCTGCCTATATGGTAAACAAGGTAAAGACTTATCAAAAAACGCCGGATGATGCTTACCTGACGCGCTCACCCGACGAAAAGGGACCGCGCATGGATGACCCCTGGGTGCTGGATGTGGCCCTGAAGCCACAGCATACACAGAGCTATATTGCCAATGCCGAGTTGGCCCATTCGGTATATTGTTTGTATTTTTGCACTTACAAAAGGGAATTTTCATTATGACCCATCAACCAAACAAGCAATTCAACACATACAAGGAGGGACTCGATTTGGAGTTCCTGCGAGAGTACTGCATGGAGCATGGGGAACGGCGAACGTTCCTGCGGGGCGAGACGCTGGAGGAGGCGGGAGAGCCGGCACAGTGGGTGGCCTTCGTGGAGCGGGGCTGCTTCAAGTACATGGTGCACAACGACGAGGAGGGCAAGGAATACTGCACGGGCTTCGCCTTCGAGGGCGAGTTCGTGTCCGACTTCCCCTATTGCCTCGACGGCGACGTGTCGGAGGTGAGCATCAAGGCAGACATGCCCTGCGAGGTGCGCATCATCAGCGGACGCGAGCTGCAAGCACTGTTCGACAGCGACCCGAAGATGATGCTCCACAACGTGCGGATACTGAAGAACCTGTTCAAGATGGTCTATGGGCGCGACCTCGACCACTACCGCTACACCGCCCGCAGCCGCTACCGTCGGCTCATCGACCGCTGTCCGCAGGTGGTGCAGATGCTCTCGCTGAAGGACATCGCCTCGTTCCTCAACATCACGCCCAGCTATCTGAGCACACTCCGCAAGGAAATGACGTACGAAACGAGAGCAGAGGGCAAGCGTGCTTGCACTATGCCTCGTAAGAAGGAATAAGACGCAGTCAACTCACCTTCGGCAGAGAGAAATAACACACGTTTTTGGCTCAAATCATTGCGGTTTGAGCCTTTATTTTCAGATTTTTCTTTAACTAGTTTTAGAGTTGCACCCTCGGCGACCTGTTTCCGGGCTTCGCCGAGTCGTTTTTTACGCTGTTTTTTGTTGTTTTGCAATCGAATGGTTGCGAAGATTGGCTGCACCTCGGCATAAGAACACGTTCTTCTGTTCTCGGTTTGCACAATCTTTGTAGTCGTAAATCCATAAAATAAGCAAAGTAATGAAAGTACTAAACATCATCATTTTTCTTTGTGTATGCTGTTTGAACGCGAATGCACAAAAATACTGGGTAATGGGTCAAATAGTAGATGATTTCACTTATGACCCTATAGATTCCGTAACAGTAAGATTTCTCCGTACCGACAGCACAGAAGTCGAACGTTTTGTCAGTAAAGATGAAACAAAAAGAAACAACCGCAGTTTTGGTGAGAGTATTAGTGCCCCAGGAAAATATATCCTGCATTTTTCTAAACGAGGTTATGAAGATACGTATAAAACAGTAAACTTTCGCTACCAAAAATACCGTATAACAGGAGGTACTTTTGGTCGTGTACTGATGAAAAAGAAACCTTCTCTGACGGAGCGCAGACTTGATGAAGCTGTCGTAACTGCCACCAGAATAAAAATGGTGATGAAGGGAGATACAATACAGTATAATGCCGATGCGTTTCAACTTCGCGAGGGGTCAATGCTGGACCAGCTAATAGCCATGCTGCCCGGTGCCGAGCTGCGCGAGGGCGGCGTGATTTACGTGAACGGCAAGCGGATCTCCAACCTGCTGGTTAACGGCGAGGACTTCTTCCGGGGCAATCCGCGCATAGCGTTGGAGAACCTGCCGGGCTACATGGTGGAGAACATCAAGGTCTACGACCTGAAGCCCGACCTGAACAAGATGGTGGACAAGAACATCAACGTGCGCGATGGAATGTGGGCCGGTGGGTCGCAGACCACGGTGATGGATGTCAACCTGAAGAAGAAATACAGCATCGGGTGGATTGCCAACGGCAGTGCGGGCTACGGCACGGGCAAGCACTACGCCGCCAAGGGTTTTGCCCTGCGCTTCACGCCCCACAGCCGCCTGGCCTTCATGGGGTATTCTAATAATGTATATGGTAATTCATACTATGATGCCAACGGAAACTGGCAAAGTCCCGGGGGCAGCGATAACCAGACCACGCACGAACTCTCCTCGGACCTGCTGGTGAACGACAAGAACAAACGGTACAAGATCAAGAACCTGGCCAGCTTCAAGTGGAAGGAGCAGAAGAACGACGAGTACCAACACACCACAAACTATCTGGACACAAAAGACATCAACGGCATCAGCCGCTCGCACACGGAGCATCGCGATTGGTATATACGCGATATGGGCGAATTTGACTATCAGATGAATGAGAACGAGAAGAACTACTCTATCAACCTGAAGCCCGAGATTTGGTACAACAACTACCGAGGAACCTCGTTCTCGCGCCGGGCCGAGTGGGAGCAGCGCATGACGGAGCGGTATATGGGCGAGGCCCTGGACAGTTTGTTTGCCGAGGGCAGCGGCGACATCTACCGCCAGAACCTGATCAGCAGCCTGCGCCAGACGCAGCAGAACGACGGACACCTCTTCTATACCAAGGGCGACCTGGGAACTTCGTGGGGCCTGAACGGCAACGGCACCCTCTATGTGGGGGGGGCGGGCTATTACAGCCTGTCGGCCAACCGCAATCTGTTTGAGAGTGCGGCCTACGACCTGACATCAATGCAAAACCGTTATTCGGACAACGACGCGCACAGCTATGACCTCAGCGGGAATGTGGGCTATAATATCTCCTACCATTTCAAGAAGATTTCACTGGACATCAGCCCGGGCTACAGCTACCGCCAGCAATATCAGTCGAGCAACAAGGACTACTACCGGCTGGAAGATACGGAATATGCCTGCGAGCCCTTCGACCGTCTGGCCTCCATAAAGGATGTGCTGACGCAGTACATCGACCTCACCAACTCGGCATACGCCGATGAATGGAAGCGCACGCACAAACCAGAGCTAGGCCTCTATATGTATTGGTGGAACGACAAGCACCGCAGGTCGAACACCGTGAACCTATCCCTGCCCGTGCGCATGGAGCAGTTGAGCTATGACTACCAACGTGGCCGGATAGACACACGGCTGCACCGCAATTACTATTATTTTGAGCCGAATGTGCGGTACCGCATCGACCACAACGGGAAAAAGCATACCTACAACCTGGAGCGGCACACCACCTTGACCTATAACCTGTCGCATGCCAGCCCCTACAGCGAGTATCTGACGGACTATCGCGATGATGCGACCCCGCTGGTGGTGCGGACGGGCAATCCCGGCTTGAAGGCGAGCGCGCATCACCACGCGGAGCTGTCGGTGGAGAACAGATACATCACCAAGCGCGTGTACACCTTTAACTGGAATGTGACGTATGACCAGTGGAACAACCTCGTGGCCCAGTCCATGCTCTACGACCTGAAGACGGGCGTGAGGACCTACCGCCCCGAGAACATCAACGGGAACCGCGCGCTGACGGCACAAGCCTATTTCGGTAGCACCATGGGCAAGCACAACCAATGGAACTACCAGCTAACCACCAATGTCAACTATCGCCACAGCGAGGACTATGCTAATTTGGCCCAGAGCGCATCGTCCCAGCGTGTGGGCACCGATCGTGTGCTAACCAAGCAGCGGTTCAACGTGTACTATTCCCGCAACTACTACAGTCTCTCGGGCGAGGTGAACGGCGAATGGATACATGCCATCTCCTCCCGCTTCGCCAATCAGAACGTGTTCAACATCAACTATCGCGTGAGCGGCGGCATGCCCTTGCCGTGGAAACTGCAGGTGAACACCTCGCTGCTGCTGACCACGCGCTATGGCTATGACGATGACAACTTCAACACGGCGCAACTCATCTGGAGCGCCCGCCTCAAGCGTTTCTTCCTGAACGGCCGTCTGGGCGTGGAAGTGGAGGCCTTCGACCTGCTGAACCAGATGTCGAGCCGCAGCTACAGCCTGAACGCGCAGATGCAGACCGAGAGCTACAGAAATGTGCTGAGACGATATGTGATGTTCAACATTTCGTTTCGTCTAAACAAGGAACCTAAAAAATAGTCAAGGCCGCATCGAGACATTTTCCAATGTCCTCCCTCGCTATGTCCTATTTTCTCTGACGTGGAAGTTTAATAAAAAAAGAAAGAATAAATTATAGCGTTAGTAAAGTATAATTATGACACATGCAGCCTGTACGGTTTCCAGTGGAGGGTGTTG
>SFJN01000195.1 GCA_004555055.1 Bacteroidales bacterium
TGACGTAGCGGAATCCTTTCGTACGGCGGCCGTAGCCCCTTGAAAGGATAGCCACCGACAGTCCTTTGCCGCGGTAATGAGCGGCGATGAATTCGGTATGGGGTGTCTTTCCTGTGCCGCCTACCGCCAGATTGCCGATGCCGATGCTCCGGACCGTCGGGCGGAGGCTACGGAGCCATCCGCGGTCGAACATCAGGTTACGCACGTCCATCACCGCAGCATAGACGGCGGCAAGGGGCAGGAGCAGAATTTGGAGACGGTGCCACATGGAGAATTTTATATTCACACGGAGGATCCGG
Source organism: Bacteroidales bacterium (assembly GCA_004555055.1). Lineage (GTDB taxonomy): Bacteria > Bacteroidota > Bacteroidia > Bacteroidales > Bacteroidaceae > Alloprevotella. The sequence goes on from SFJN01000195.1 coordinate 300, forward strand.
AGGTTCCGGATGTTCCGGAGAATACTATAATATTTTAAATGGGACTCTCCCTTACTTGATGTTGGGATAGAAGAAGATGTGTGCCTGCAGCATGGAATTGTTGCGGGCATTGCGCAGATAGGTCAGCGGAGCGTAGTATTCGCCGAGTGTTTCGCAGAGTTTCTCCTCGAGGTAGTCCTGCTGTTCGGTATTCTGCATCAGCTGTTCCATCCATCCGAGCGGTGCGGGATAGGTGTTGCAGCAGTAGTCGTCCTTTCCGAGTTTTGCCAAAGCCGCAGCCTTCTTGATGGCTTCGTCGAGGCTTCCGAGTTTGTCTACGAGTCCGAGTTTCTGTGCCTGCTGTCCGGTCCAAACGCGTCCCTGTCCGATGCGGTCCACATCGTCGATGGTCATGCGGTGTCCGGCATCGGTGCGACCCTTGGCCACGCGGTTGAGGAAGAGGGCATATCCGCGGTTCACATACTGTTGCATTACTTCGCTTTCTTCGGCGTTGAAGGGACGTCCCATGGCACCGAAATCGCCGCTCTTGTTGGTCTTTACCCTATCGAAAGAGAGTCCGAGCTTGTCGGTCAGGAGTTCGCTGGCATCGGGAATCATGCCGAAGATGCCGATGCTGCCGGTGAGGGTGGTGGGCTCGGCAAAGATGTAGTTGGCACCGCAACTCATGTAGTATCCGCCGCTTGCTGCCAGACCGCCCATGGATACGACCACGGGTTTCTTCTGCTTGAGGAGCTGTATGGCGCGCCACATCTGTTCGCTGGCGTAGGCCGAACCTCCGCCGGAATTGATGCGGAGCACGACGGCCTTCACCTTCTCGTCCTCTGCCAGTTTGTCAAGGTCGGCCACCACCTTGTCGCCGACGATTTCGGGCGAGTTGCCGGACACGCTGGGTGTGCTGGCCTTTTCTACGATGCTGCCTTCGGCTACGTATACAGCCACTTCGTTCGCGCTGCTTTTTGCCTGTGCTAAGGCAGCCATTTCGGCAGGTTCCACAAAGTTCACCTTGTCTTCGCCCACGCGGTCGCGCAGACTTTGACGCAGCTGGTCGGCGAAGGTGAGACGGTCCACAAGTCCTGCCTTCACAAATTCCTTGCCTTCGGAGAATGCCACATACCTGTCGGCCAGCCCGTTGAGGTGTTCGGGGGTGAGCTTGCGGCTCTTTGCCACGTCCTTTACCATTACGCCCCACATGTCGCCGATCATGCTTGTCACCTGTTCGCGGTTGGCATCGCTCATGGATGTGAGGATGTAGGGTTCCACGGCGCTCTTGTAGGTTCCGACCTTGAAGACCTGCATTTTCACGCCAATCTTCTCTAATAGTCCGGTGAAGAAGATGGGCTGTGAGGTCAGTCCGTGCCAGTCGAGCAGTCCGGAGGGGTTGAGAAAGATGCTGTCGGCCACGCTGGCTACATAGTATGAGCCCTGCGAATAGGTGTCGGCATAGGCATAGATCCATTTGCCGCTCTTCTTGAATTCTTCAAGGTGCTTGCGGACGTATTGCAGCGATGCCAGGTCGCCGGTGAGGAGTCCGCCGTCGAGATAAATGCCTTCGATGCGGTCGTCGTCCTTGGCGGCATCGATAGCCGTAATCAGCTGGTCGAGTCCGGTGTTGCTGAGGACATCGTTCCCAAGGAGTTGTGTGACAGGGTTCTCTTCGGTTGCCTGTTCGGAGAGCGTGCCCGCCATGTTGATGCGGAGTACACTGTTTTTGCTGATTGTTCCGGTGGAACTGCCGACTGCGCTCAATGCTCCTGCCATGACAAAGAAGAGCATAAGGGCAAAGATATGGAGGAGGATGATGCCACAGATGGTGGCGAGGGTGTATTTTACGAATTCTTTCATGGTGATGGATATTTTTGTGGGGAGGGGGGGGACGGGACAGTAGGATGAATCAGGCTATCTCGAGTTCAACGGGGCAATGGTCGGACCCGTAGATTTCGGGATGAATGGCAGCCTTTTGGAGCCGGGCGTCCAGCGAACGTGAGGTAATGAAATAGTCGATGCGCCATCCGGTGTTCTTTTCGCGGGCCCTGAAGCGGTAGCTCCACCAGGAGTAGGCTTCGGTGAGGGTGGGGTAGAAGTGCCGGAAGGTATCGGTGAACCCAGCCTCGAGCAGGCACGTCATCTTCTGTCGTTCCTCGTCGGTGAACCCGGCGTTCTTGCGGTTTGTCTTCGGGTTCTTCAGGTCGATTTCCTGATGGGCCACGTTGAGGTCGCCGCATACGACGACGGGTTTCTTGGTCTCTAACTGCTTGAGGAACTTCAGGAAATCGTCCTCCCACTGCATGCGGTAGTCGAGCCGCCGCAGGCCGTCCTGCGAGTTGGGGGTATAGCAGGTGACGAGGTAGAAGTCGTCGAACTCGAGAGTGATGATGCGCCCCTCGTGGTCATGGATGTCGATGCCCATGCCGTAGGTGACGCTCAGGGGTTTGATGCGGGTGAAGACTGCGGTTCCGGAGTATCCCTTTTTCTCGGCATAGTTCCAGTAACTTTCGTAGCCTTCGAAGGCGATGTCTGTCTGTCCGGCCTGGAGCTTTGTTTCCTGCAGACAGAAGCAGTCGGCATCGAGCGTGCGGAAACTTTCTTCAAAGCCTTTTTCGCGGCAGGCGCGCAGGCCGTTGACATTCCATGATATCAGTCTCATACTTTCTCTTGGGGTCCCTTTTAGGGGGATGTAGGGGTTAATTTTTGGCAAATATACACAAATTAGATGATTGAAAGGTACGGAATGCTACGGAAATTGCCGTATTTTTTTTATCGTTTCACTCTTTTTCGGTCTTTTCCGCCCTGCTTCAGTATGGGCGATTGGTGTGTGGGGCTTTTCTGTAAATCGGGGTTCAGGTAGTATTCCTATGCTGGGGCATGTGTAACCCGCAGCTGTATCCTTCTGTATCCTTCGAAACACGCGCGGGATTCGCGCTCACGATTTGCGTGCGCAATGTGCTCGCACGATTCGCGCGTACGATTCGCGTACGCAATTTGCGCGCGTGTTTCGAAGCGCGTGTTTCGAAGCGCATGCGTGCGTGTGCATGTGCGTATGCTTGCGTGTGGCAAATCCCATGTGCATTCCTGCTTGTACAACCGGATGACTGTTGCAGAAGCTGAGACTATGGGAGTTGTGAATGTAAAATAAAGTTCGAAATATGCAATGCGTTGCAAAAAAAATATTTTATAAAAACCGATGCTTGCAAAGTATGCAGTCGCCGTTGTTCAGGATGGAAACACGCCGTCCGGAAAACGCAAAACATCGGACTTCTTGAGGCAAAACATCCGTACTTTTGCCTCAAAAGTACGGCACTTTTATGCAAAGAAGTCCGATGTTTTCAATTTCCGAAACCGTTGCCATTGGTCTTTATCCGGAGGTGTTCTGTCTTCTCGTTGCGGGTTCGGAGAATGTATGTGGATTGCTATCTGGAAGGGATGATGGAGTGGGATGATGCAAGAGAAAGTACAATAAAAATCAAATTTTCTGCAATTTGATTTTGTTAAATAAATCGCTTGTGTTATATTTGCAGCGAAATATCTGATTGTTTAACTTTAAAATTGATTGTTTATGGGTAACTTTTTCAGTTTTGGAAATTCTTATGTTGACAACATGGTGATGTCTCAGCTGAACGATTCTCAGCGTGGCAAACTCCTCAAGGCGGTCATGGATTTCGAATGTACCGGCGTACTCCCTGAATTCAGGAACCGTACCCTTCGCATCCTCTTCCTGCTCATCCTCTCCAATCACGGCATCGTGATTCCCAGGGAGCAGCTCCTTCGGAAGAAGGGAAGAAGCACCGAAGCTCGAGGAATGTGATGATGATGAAGGAGCAAGGAGTGAAGGAGGCAAGGGAGGGAGACTATAGAGGGAGGGATGGGAGGAAGGGAGGATGGGAGGAAAAATTAAAATAAATCGTTCTTTAAGAACAACAATCCTCCCTATAATCCCTCCTTAAAACTCCTCCCCTTCTTCCCTCCTCCTCCCTTCCTCCCTTTCCCTCCTTCCTCCTCCTCGCCCTCTTGTCCTCGCTCTCGTTTCGTTCGCTTGCGAACATGTGACAGTGTCAGGCGGGGCAATGAATGTGCAAGCACCTCATTGCTCATGCTTCGTTCGTCAGTTTCTCCGTTCGGCATAGTCTGAGTCAAGACTCATCCTCTGCTCTCAC
>SFJN01000021.1 GCA_004555055.1 Bacteroidales bacterium
AGGATTCCGAGCCCTCTTTTTCGCGGATTCCAGGTCATGAAAGGGAAAGTGTGCAATTTTTCCGCATGACTTTTGGGGGCTGTGCCTGTCCTGCCTTCTGCGGGACGCAGGGGGCCATGTTCCTGTCCTGTGGGCATCAGTTTCCGGAAAATCATCGCATCGTACCATCTGATATCCTCAGAAATAATGGCAAGAAAAGTAAAGACGGGAAGTATTTTGTCACCCAACCTCAAAATGTAGTACATGAAATGTCAGAATATCCACCGAAAATCTTTATTTTTGCAAGGTCGGAACATCCGGCAGCCCTCCATTCGTAGTGTGATAGACTGCGCAATAATGGTACGGTGCCGTGCACTCCAATGTTGCAAAGATTCCGACGGTCCTTACCATGCTTATTAACCCAATCTTTTTTTCAAGATGAAAAACAAGTACATCCTTCTGTCTGCACTGGCTCTTTCCTCCTTGTCTGTTTCCGCCCAGGAATTCAAGGAAGGCTACATCCAGTGGGGCACGTCGAGCGACCATTTCGGCGAAACACTTACCGACTGGCAGGTCGGCAAGACCGTCAGCGACGACGACAATTTCTTCATTTCACGTGTGAAGCCCCGCGAACGCTTCCGTAACACCGCCACGCAGGTGCGCCCTGACCTCGACGAGACGAACGACAAGAAACTCCTTGCCTGGATTCCCGTCAACGGTGTCAGCAAGAATGCATTGCCCGACGGTGTCTTCGATTCCGAGGTCTTCTCCCTGTGGCCCTACATCACCCATTGGGGCAACTGGACGGCACCCCTCGGCCGCGTTCCCGGAGCCTTCCTCGACGTGGCACACAAGAACGGTGTCGGCGTATCGTCCGTAGCCGGCATTCCTTACGGTGCCATCAGCGGAACGCCCCAATGGATCACCACCCTGGAGCAGATGACGAAGGCCGGAGCCGAGAAGACCGCGCAGTTCCTCCGCTACTATGGTGTGGACGGACTGGGATATAACTCCGAATTCACCGGCACCAGTTCGCTCTGCAAGTCGCTGCAGACCTATCACGAAGAACTGGTGAAGGCCGCCCGTCCCCACAATCCCAACTTCATGAATGTCTGGTATGACGGCACGAACGATACCGGTGGATGTACCTTCGACCGCGGTCTGGCAGCCCATAACGACGAGACTTTCGGTGACGGCGAGCATGAGCGCACCTCTCTGTTCCTGAACTACAACTGGAACAAGGCCAGCCTGCTGTCCAGTTCAGTCAAATATGCCAAGAACATCAAGCGCGACCCGCTCGACCTCTATGCCGGCGTGAACATGCAGGGTGCCGAGCCCGGCAGCAACAGTTGGCCGCTCCTCAAGGACTATTCCATATCTGTTGGCCTTTGGGGTGCGCACAACGAGAATATGTTCTGGGAAAGCCGTGGCGAAAAGGGTAGTGACCCTGCCGTCAAGCAGCGCACCTACATGTTGCGTACCGAACGCTGGTTTACCGGCGGTACACGCAATCCTGCCAACTGTCCGGAGGTGACCAGTTCCATGAAGTACAATGCCGACAACTTCACCTTCCACGGCATGTCGTCCTTCATGTCCGCCCGCAGTTCACTCAAGTGGGACCTTGCCGAAGAACCCTTCATTAGCTATTTCAACCTGGGTAACGGCAAGTTCTTCAACTGGCAGGGCGAACGCCAGAACAATGGCAGCTGGTACAACATCGGTGTGCAGGACTATCTTCCCACATGGCGCTGGTGGTTTGCCAAGAGTCTGCTGGGACGTACTGCCTCAGACGTACCTTCAGAAGGGCTTGATGCCGAATTCTCGTGGGACGAAGCCTACGTCGGAGGTTCCTCGCTCCGCATCTTCGGTACCACAGCCGCCGACGAATATCTCCATCTCTTCAAGACGGAATACGCCCTGCAGACCGGCGATGTCATCACCGTCCGCTACAAGCTCAAGTCGGGCAGCGGCAATCTGAACCTCGTGCTCACCACTGTCGGCAATGAAAGTGCCGCCGTCGATGAAGGTGCCTTCGCACTTACCGAAACCGGACAGATGGCCGATGAAGACAGTTGGGTGGAGCGCCAGTTCACGGTCGGCGCATCGCTGGCAGGAAAGAGTCTGGCCATGGTGGCGCTGCACTTCAAGGAAGCCAAGAACCTTGACCTCTATCTTGGCGAGTTCTCCATTGTCCGCAGTGCGGCTCCCGTGCCCGCCAAGCCTGTCATCGACCGCAGTGCCCTGCTGGCCTACAACAACAGCGGTGTGGACGGTAAGCTCATCTTCAATATGCCCAACGACAAGGCAGCCGGAGAACCCTGCTACAACATCGACGTCAACACCTCGCTCTTCAAACTCTATGCCCAGCAGGAGGGCAAGGACCCCATATTCATGGGACTCACCACCTCGTGGGCCGGTATGTTCTATGCCGTACCCCTCGATTTCGCGGCTCCCTCACACAAGGTGCGTTTCGGTGTGGCCGCCGTTTCACTCGACATGAAGAGCGATTCCGAAATTGCATGGGGCGAATACCAGCAGCCCGCAGGATATACCTATAGCGACGACATCGAAATCAGCAAGACCACCATCAAGCCCAACGAGGGCTTCACGATGGGCTTCATCGACCCCAAGCACGAGAACGCCACCTGGACGCTCCTCGACAGCAAGGGTAACGTCGTCTTCGAAGCCGAAGGCCACACCGTCAGTGTGGATGGCCTGAAGGACCTCGGCAGTTACGACCTGCGCCTTACCGGTCCGGTCTACAATGCCGCCGGCACGGAACGTCCTGTTACGGAGCGCACCTTCAGCAGTTTCGTGCAGATCAGTGCCGAAGGAACCGGAGCACTGCCCGAAATCTACACCCTCACCGCCAATGGTGAGGAGGCCGACATCGAGGTGGAACTCAACGAAAATATCCAACTCGCCTACACCGGACGCGATGCCGACGGTGCAGGTTCGCAGGCCGTCGACCTCGCCGAACAGCGCTTCGGTGCCAAGTGTGCCGACCTCGGACTCGTCGGGAAGAAGTCCTTCTCGCTCACCTTCTGGCTCAAGATCAACAAGCTTGCCAGCGGCGAGACACAGCTTGTGGCAGTTGCCAACAAGGAGGACAACTGGCCGAAGACCGACTGGGGATGGATTTGGACCAACATCAAGGACGACGGTACCATGGGAAGCTTCACCTTCCGCGGCACCGACGCCACCCAGAACAACGAACTCCAGTATACCTACGGCGACACCCGCGTACCCATCGGCAACTGGGTGCATGTGGCTATGACCTTCGACTGGAACAACAGCGGCAATTTCCGCGCCGACTATTACCTTAACGGTGTGAAGCAGAAGGTGACGAGCTGGAAACGTACCAATTCCGGCACCTACACCACCGAGCCCGGCTACGAGCCCAACGTCTATGCCATCACCACCGGCCAGGTGCTCAGCATCGGCGGTGATGCCTTCGGACGCAACGGTATCGATGGTGCACTCGACAATGTGGTGGTATGGGACGGCGTCCTCACCGATGCACAGGTGCAGGCCTCGATGGGCGACATCAACGCCTCGAACCTTCCTTCAAACGTGCTCTCCTACTGGAGTCTTGAGGACAAGGCAGGTACCGACAACACCTTCGCATCCGTAGGTTCCAAGAAGGGCGTGCAGGCCGGTCTCCACAGCTATGCTGCCGAAGGCGGTGAAGGCCAGGGCAAGTTCCGCTGGCTTGAAGCCGACTATACTTCGGGATGCCCCTTCATCAGCGGAACGGCATTCCCCGTAGTAACCACACCTACATGGAAGGCCAGCAAGGGCATCGTCTCCAATGCCGAAGGCAATGCCAAGGCCGGAAGTGCCAAGGTAAGCTACAGCAAGGAAGGCGACTACAGCGTCACCCTCACGTTGGCCAATTCCCTCGGTTCCGACAGCCGCACATTCAGCGTCATTCGCGTGGGAGATGCCGTAGGCATTGATGCGCCCTCCACTGCCGCCACTGCGGTTTATCCCGTTGATGGCGCCGCAATTGTAGAGTTTGCTGAGGCAGGCAATTACACTGTCCGCGTATATGCTGCCGACGGACGCCTTGTCGCTGTCCGCCAACTGCAGGCAGAGCGTGGCGAGCGCATGCAGGTGACGCTCGGCATGTCCGGCACCTATCTTGTAGATGTCGCCAAGGACGGTCAGAGTGTACGCCGTGCAAAACTTCTGAACAAGTGACTCCTTCACGTTAGGAAACGATAGGTTTCCGGGGACGGACTACATCTTCCGATGCGGTCTGTCCCCGGACTTTTTGTGTGGGTGACGAGGCTTCCCGGGGAACTCCGCGTTGCGGAATCCGGTTCGTACCACCAGCGGGAAAGTCATTCTGAACCACGGTCGTAGCGGGCATTCGCCCGTTTTGTCGGCATGCATATGATGATTTTCAGGGTGTTGCCACACATATTTTAAATATAAAATGTAAATTTGCACGAAATTCCATAAAAACACACATTCCGACCTTTATATCCCATGAAGCATCTATTCCGTCATTTCAGTGCCAGTGCTTTTGCCGCAGCCATGCTGTTGCAGGCTTTTCCCGGCACCATCGTGGCGCAGACTCCTGCAGAAATACATCAGGACCTGCTACAGCGTCAGAACAAGACCAAGTGCGATGCCGCAGCACAGGCTTTGGCACTTGCCAAAGACAGTGAGACACGCCAGGCACTCGAGTTCCTCTATGCCTATATGTCCACGCCCGACTGGACCGACTATGCCCCTGCATATTTTGCCGAGCAGGCTGCAGTATCGGTCCGCGCCCGTCATGAAATGCCCTGGGGAAAAATCGTTCCCGAGCGCGAATGGCTGCACTTTGTACTCCCGCTGCGCGTGAACAACGAAAATCTCGATGCTTTCCGTACCACCTGCTACGAAGAACTCAAGCAGCGCGTCAAGGGCATGGGCATGTACGATGCCGTCATCGAGGCCAACCGCTGGTGTCATGAGCACGTCACCTACAAGCCCTCCGACAGCCGCACTTCGAGCCCTCTCGCCTCCATGCGCACAGCCAGCGGACGCTGCGGTGAGGAGTCGACTTTCGGCGTGGCCACCTTCCGGGCCATCGGCATACCGGCACGTCAGGTCTACACCCCGCGTTGGGCACATACCGACGACAACCACGCCTGGGTGGAAGTATGGGTGAACGATGGCCCCAAGGGCGCAGGATGGTACTTCCTTGGAGCCTGTGAGCCCGAACCCGTACTGAATCTTGGATGGTTCAACCAGCCTGCAAGCCGCGGAATGCTCATGCACACCAAGGTCTACGGCCGTTACGACGGACCGGAGGACAAGATTGAGCAGACTGCCATCTACTGCGAGATCAACGTCACCGACAACTATGCCCACACCTCGCGTTCCAGTGTCACCGTCACCGATGAGGCCGGCAATCCCGTGTCAGGTGCCGATGTCCACTTCAAGATCTACAACTATGGCGAGTTCTATTCTGCGGTAAAGCAGACCAGCGATGCCGCAGGCCGTTGCTCCATCCTCACCGGAAACGGCGATATGGTGGTATGGGCCAGCAAGGACGGACGCTACGGTTTCCGGAAAGTTACCGCCGGCAGCCAGAATGTGACCGTTGCCCTTGACCATAAGGCCGGCGAAAAATATGCCGCTGACTTCAATCTCGTACCGCCAGCCGGGCACGACAACCTGCCCTACGTCAGTCCTGAGGCTGCAGCACACAACGAACGTTGCAAGGCGCACGAAGACAGCATCCGGAACGCCTATGTGGCCACCTTCCCCGATGAGGCCGATACCCGCCGTTTCTGCGAGGAAACCGGTTATGATTTTGCTCTGGTCCGTCCGCTGGTCGAGAAGAGCCGTGGCAACTATGCCAACCTTTACCGTCTTCTCCGCGACTTCCGCCAGTGCGATGTCATCGCCCTTCTGCATACCCTGAGCGACAAGGATATCCGCGATTTCGACTACGATGTCCTTGCTGACCATATCCGCACCTCCCGTCTGCCAGCCAAGGCCGATGCCTTTGCCGCAAAATACATCTACTCCCCACGCATCGCCAACGAGATGCTCTCGCCTTGGCGCAGCTATTTCCAGCAGGCTTTCAGCAAGAAACAGCGCAAACAGTTTGTAGCCAATCCCGAACTTCTGGCAGAATGGATCCGTACGCACATCGCCATCTGCGACACCTACAATCCTGCACACCTGCGCCAGCTCCCGGAGAACGCCCACCGCTATGCCCTCACCGACAGTGAGTCGGTAGGTTTCCTCTTTGTCGCTGCCGCACGTTCGTTGGGCATCCCCGCACGCATCGACTATGTCACCGGTAAGGTGCAGTATGCCCCTGAAGCCATCAAGGCCGAAGCCATCGTGAAGAACGAGAAGAGCGACCTCGGTTCTGCCGTCGGTGCGCAACTTTCGGCCGAGGCCGACTGGCGCGATGTCCGCTTCACAGCCGAAGAGGGAGAGGAAATGCCCCCGCAGGCACACTTAAGAGTCGACCGGGATGGAGCGTACATGGTTGCCTGTGATTCCCTAATGCGTTCGCAGGCACACGTAAGCCTCGACTTCACTCCCCGTGAATACATGGAGAACCCCCGCTATTACCATCACTTTGCACTCTCAAGCCTTCAGGACGGACAACCAGCCCTGCAGGAATATGCCGAGGATGCCACTTGGAATGACCTCTTCCGCGAGGGCGTCGACCTTGATGAGGGCGACTATCTGCTGACCAGCGGTACACGCCTTGCCGACGGCAGTGTGCTTGTCCACCTCGAAGTATTCCCCGTCAAGCAGGAGGCCCAGCACGTTCCCCTCGTCATGCGTCAGGACGACAGTGGCGTGCAGGTCATCGGTACCTTCAATTCAGAAAACGTATACTACGACCTCGAGGCACAGAAGCAGCAGAGCCTCCTTGCCACCACGGGACGCGGCTACTACGTGACCGGACTCATCCGTGCCAACCACGAGCCTTCGAACCATATCCTTCACGACATCTCCGCCCTGCGTGCCGACCTTGAAGCCTGGGGACGCCCCATCGTCCTCCTCTTCCGCAGCCAGGATGAGCTCGACCGATTCAAGAAGAACAATGCCGAATTCAAGAACCTGCCCTCCACACTCCGTTTCGGTGTCGACACCGAAGGCGAGTTTGCCAAGGACATCTTCTCATCCGGTCTTGTAAGTACCGAGGATCTGCCCATCGTGCTCATCGGAGACACCTTCAACCGTGTTGTCTTCAAGTCGCAGGGTTATACCATCGGTATGGGTGAACAGATCAAGCAGACCGTTGGGAAGCTTAACAAATAACCCATAAGTCTGCTGACCGAAACTAAGAGCATTCAGACCCGGGAAGTGTGGAAGTCTTTCCCTGCTTCCCGGGTGATTCTCCCAAAAACATTCAACATACGCCGGCCTTTTTGTGACAAACGTCACTTATGGCCCCTATCTTCCGCACAAACCATGCAGAAAATCCTTTCGTCTTTTCTTCTTTTCCTTTGCTTTATTGCCGGCCATTTCTCCGCATCTGCACAGTTGGGTTCTACGCCCAAGCGTGAATTTCGTGGGACATGGATACAGTGCATCAACGGACAGTTCCAGGGACTCAGCCCCCAGCAGATGCAGCAACGCCTCACCCATCAGCTCAACATTTGCCAGGCGGCAGGCATCAACGCCGTCATGTTCCAGGTCCGCGGCGAGGCCGATGCCCTCTATTCCAGCCTTTATGAGCCCTGGAGCCGCTTCCTTACCGGTACGCAGGGCAAGGACCCCGGATGGGACCCGCTGGCATGGATGGTGAAGGAATGCCACAAACGGAATATGGAAATCCACGCCTGGATCAATCCCTTCCGTGCCAAGACGAAAGGAACATCCGTGCTGGCCGCCAACCATCCCATCAAACTCCACCCCGACCGCTTCTTCGAATACGACGGACTATACATCTTCGACCCCGGACTTGAGGTCAATCACCGCTACATCTGCATGGTCGTGCAGGACATCGTGTCGCGTTACGATGTCGATGGCATTCATATCGACGACTATTTCTATCCCTATCCCGTGGCTGGACTCCCCATCCCCGACCAGAAGACCTTTTCGGAAAATTCCAACGGTTTCCGCGACATTAATGAATGGCGGAGATATAATGTCAACTCCTTCATCGAGCGCATCTACGAGACGGTCCACTCCACCAAGGCGTGGGTGAAGTTCGGTGTCTCGCCCTTCGGCATATACCACAACGTGCAGAACGGTGGCAATATTCCCGGAAGCGACACCCGTGGTCTGCAGAATTACGACGATCTCTATGCCGATGTCCTCTTCTGGATCAACAAGGGATGGGTGGATTACACCATTCCGCAGGTATATTGGGAAATCGGACATGCGACGGCCGACTATGAACGCCTTGTAAAGTGGTGGGGACACTATGCTTCCGGTCGTCCGCTCTTCATCGGTCAGGACATCGAACGCTCCGTCAAGGCACGTGATGTGAAGAACAATTCCCGCAACCAGCAGGCCCCGAAGCTCGACCTCGCGCGCACTACCCGCGGAATCGACGGCAACTGCTTCTGGTATTCCGCCGCACTGGCCGACAATGTCGGGAACTATGCCTACGAACTTCAGGAAGACTACCATCTTTTCCCCGCGCTCCAGCCTGCAATGCCCCATATCGACGACAAGGCTCCCGAGAAGCCCCGGAAGGTGAAAGCGCTGTGGATGCCCGACGGATACTACCTCTTCTGGACCGAACCAAAAGCAAAGACCGAGATGGACCGCGCACGCCAGTATGTCGTCTATTGCTTTGCCAAGGGCGAAAAGATTGACATCAGCAAGACGGAGCATATCCTTGCCATCACGAACAAGACCATGTTCAAACTCCCCTATCAGAACGGACGTCAGAAGTTTACCTATGTCGTGACTGCCCTCGACCGTCTGCAGAATGAGTCGAAGATGGTGAAGACGAAGGTGAAACTCTGAGACAGAACTATAAGATTGCACGATTTCCTAAGCAGAATCATTCATCTGTAATCATGCGGATTTCTGCTTCTGTTGCAAAAAGATATCCCGTTATCAGACGTTTAGGTCTGACAACGGGATATTCTGTTTTCAGAGACGCGAAGGTTTGTTCCGGTTATTCAATCATCAGTGCCATCACCACCAGCAGTGTGAAGCACAGCATGTTGCGGCTCGTCATGCCGAGTATGGCATTCAGCGCACGGCCCTCACCGATGCGTCGCATGGAACGCCATGTGGCGCAATGGAGCAGTACGTAGATTACCGTCAGCCTTGACACCATGAAGTGTCCGTGAAGCCCCAGCAGTGAGGCACAAAGCCATGCGAGGATGCCCTGCCACAGGTAGAAATGCTCCCCGAAACGTCGACCGAAGCGCGCTATCAGTGTGAATTTCCCCGCAGAACGGTCCGTGTCGCGGTCGCGGTAGTTGTTTACTACGAGCAAGGTGTCTACCACCAGTGCCACAGCGGTGGCCAGTACCATTACCTCCCAGTCCAGTGTGCCGCGGAGCACCAGATAGGTCCCGCAGGTGGGGATGTAGCCGAAGAAAAGGTAAACCAGCACATCGCCCAGACCATGGTAACTGCCGAAGGTGGTGTAGAAGAATGCTCCGCCCACTACCGCTGCCACCACAAGGGTGAATACGGCTGCTACTGCCGGCAGGCTCATGGTAGCCGAGAGGACTGTAAAGGCCGGTGAAAGGCAGAAACCGACGATGATGCCCACGCCTACCATAGCCGCCAGCACGCAGACGAGGGTGATGCCGCGATGCATGGCACTGGGGGTAATCCAGCCTTTTGCGCATGCCCGTTCCGGACCCAGGCGGTCTTCGCCGTCCGTGCCGCGCAGGAAGTCGTAAAGGTCGTTGATAAGGTTTGACGCCACCTGCATCAGACTGGCAAAAAGGGCACAGAGCAGGGCCATACGCCAGTCTACACTGCCGTGGCGGCATGCCAGTGCCGTCGCGCAGCATACCGACACCAATGCGCCGGAGAGGGTCTTGGGGCGGCAAGCCAGCACCCATGCTTTGAAGGAATTCTGTTTCATCATGTCTGCAAAAATAAGGTTTTTCCGCCATTCCGCCCGCCTTTATTCCTCAATTATGCTACAAAGCGGCAGCATCTGACGGCGAATATGCCAAATACTCCCTGCACCGCATGGCCCGACCGCATGGAAATTCGTAACTTTGCCCTGCCTTCGTTTGCGCATCTGCAGTATGCGATGTCGAAGGAAACCGACATTTTACAGCCGAAAAATCCGAGTATGCACGATACAGAAATCTATCCCCAGCGTGGACGCATCGATGTGATTTGTGGCAGCATGTTCTCCGGAAAGACCGAGGAACTCATCCGCCGCATCCGCCGTGCACGTATTGCCCGTCAGCGTGTCGAAATCTTCAAACCTGAAATCGACACCCGTTACAGCGAGTCAGAAGTGGTAAGCCACGATGGCGATGCCATTGTTTCCACCCCAGTAGCCAACAGTCAGGCCATTCTTCTTTTGGCTTCGGAGGCTGATGTCGTGGGCATTGACGAGGCCCAGTTCTTCGATCCCGGCATTGTCGATGTCTGCAATGCCCTTGCCAACCAGGGCAAACGTGTGGTGGTGGCCGGGCTGGATATGGACTTCAAGGGCACACCGTTCGGACCGATGCCTGCCCTGTGTGCTATTGCCGAAGACGTCACCAAGGTGCATGCCATCTGTGTGCGTTGCGGCAACCTTGCCTACGTCAGCCACCGCATTGTGGAAGGCGACCGTCAGGTGATGCTCGGCGAGCAGCAGGAGTACGAACCCCTCTGCCGTCATTGTTACGAAAAACTCAGAAAGATTCCAGAATAACATTCTTATGAAGAAACATCGTTCCATCCTATTCCTGCTGGCGTTCCTTGCCGCCACGTGGATGTATGCCCAGCAGCAGGTTGTGGAAAGACGCAGCCATTCGCAACTCGTGTTCCCGGAATTCCAGATGGCAAAGGTCCGTCAGGGTTTTGGGCGTGTGACGAAGGCGCGCTGCAACATCATGTACAAGAACGCTGCGCTGTGCTTCCTCGACGAGAAGGACAACAAGGTCCGCCAGGCCTTTGTGCAGAACATCTTTGCCGTAGATTTCGATTCCTGCCGTTACATGAAGGTCGACACCCTGGCCATGGGGCTGGTGGTGGCGGAGCAGGACGGCATGTCGCTCCTGAGAGTCACCACCATTGATATGGACAAATACAAGGAAGTGACGCAGGGTGGCACCGACATGCCATTCCTCGACATCGATATGGCGGGCTATGGCACCGACACCTTCATCGACCTCAGCGGTGCCGAGCAGCAGAGCAACGAGGGCTATCCGCTGAAGGACCGCTATTATTTCCGGCTGAGGGACGGAAAGTTCATTCCCGCCACGCAGAAGAATGTGCGGAAATACGTGAAGCCCGAGTTGAAGACTGCCTTCAAGACACTGATGGAAGACCGCTGGTGGAGCTGGCGCGACGAGGGAAGCCTGAAGAAGCTCTTCATGTACTTTAAGTAGTCCGGAATATCACGTTCATAGGTAAACTCTCTTCGTTCTCCATGGATTCCTCCCTGACCTCCCTTCATCCCTCTCCAGTTTTTGGTCCTGTCCACAGCCGCAGACTGGGTGTTTCGTTGGGCATCAACCTTATGCCTGGCGATGGCAAGTTGTGCAGCTTCGACTGTGTCTACTGCGAGTGCGGCACCAATGGAGAGCGTTCTCCACATACTGCCCGCCCGTCGCGCGAGGCGGTTGTCCGTACCCTCGAAAACGTGTTGCGCACACGTCATGCGGCCGGACAGCCCTTGCATACGCTTACCTTCTCCGGAAATGGCGAACCTACGTTGCATCCCGAGTTTCCTGGCATCATCGACGATGTCCTCACCCTCCGCAACCGCTGGTATCCCGAGGCCAAGGTGAGTGTGCTGAGCAATGCAACGGCCATACACCGTCCACAGGTGCGCGAAGCCCTGATGAAGGTCGACAACAACATCCAAAAACTTGATACGGTTTCCGACGCCTACATCCATATGATTGACCGTCCGGCACCTTCCTACCGTGTCGAGGACACCATCCGTTATCTTTGCTGTTTCGAAGGTCATGTCATCGTGCAGACCATCTTCATGAGCGGCCACCTCACCCTGCGGTGGACGGGAAGCGATGCGGAAGAGACCTTCGATGCCGACAATACCTCGGAAACTTACCTACAACCTTGGCTCCAGGCCTTGCAGCGCATCCGCCCACAGGGTGTCATGGTCTACACCATCGACCGTCCAACGCCTTTCCCCACCCTTACCAAGGTATTGCCCGAAACCCTCGATGCCATTGCCGCCCGTGTCAGCGCTTTGGGCATCCCCTGTAGCGTGTCGTATTGAGGGATAAAACCCAACTTTATAGCACACCCCTTATATGCCGAATCCACAATCGTCTTTTTTACAAGAAGGGTCGTCAGCCCTTCATCCAGCATTGTATTCCGTACAAACCCTCCTCATACAACATCGCATCGTTGTCGGGGAGGGCTTGATGCTTTGCGGACTCAGTGGAGGTGCCGACTCTGTAGCGATGGTCCTCATCCTTCGTCGGCTGGGATTCGCTGTACATGCCCTGCATTGCAATTTCCACCTCCGCGGCGCCGAGAGCCAGCGCGACGAGGATTTTGTCCGCTGTTTCTGTCAGCGTCACGACATTCCCCTCGAGGTTACGGATTTCAATACGGAACACGAGGCCCGCACCCACGGCGAGAGCATCGAGATGGCCGCACGCCGCTTGCGGTACGGGTGGTTTGCCGAGGTGGCGCAGCGCCTGGGTGCGGCATATCCGCAGCGGAAGGTCCACGTTTGTGTGGCACATCATGCCGATGACAATGTCGAAACCTTCCTCCTCCATCTCGTCCGTGGGGCAGGGCTACGCGGACTTTCCGGCATGCGCGTGGTGAACGACGAAGGCATTGTACGTCCTTTGCTGGAGACACCGAGGCAGACGCTGCTCGAACTGTTGGAAGAGTGGGGCGAAACCTACGTCACCGACAGCAGCAATGCCGATGTCCGTTACCGGCGCAACCGCATCCGTCATGAGCTCCTCCCCCTGTTGCGGTCGATGAATCCCAACATCTCGGCAGTCCTCCGCCGCACCATGCGCCATCTCGACGATGCCGGGCGTGAGCTTGCCGCCTGCGGACACGAAGACCTCCGTTCACGTCTTCTTGCCCTGGGCTTCAACGCCACACAAATTACGCAGGTGGCGCAGGGCCGTAACGGGGCCTATACCCTCGCCAACGGCCATATCCTAACCCGTCATGGTGATACGTTGCGCTATGGTCTGTTGCCACAGCCCGTTCCTTCCACTTCCCTTGTTCCGGGCGAGAACATTGTCCGTGACGAAGTCTTTCTGTTTCGTCGCTGCCCGTGGCCTGTCCCCGGCTTTGACCTCCGACAGCCGCACTGTGCCGTCATTGACGTGCGCGCCGTCCGGGGCGCACTTTCCATACGCTCCGTCGCCACCGCCGACCGCTTCACTCCCTTCGGTATGCGGGGCACGCGCCTTGTCAGCGACTATCTGACCGACCGTCACCGGTCGCGTATCGAAAAATTCGCCGCCCTCGTCCTTACCGATTCCGAAGGTATCCTCTGGCTCGTGGGCGAAACCGTCGCAGCCCGTGCCGCAGTCACCCCCGATACTGCCGAAGTCTTCATCATTTCCCGTTGTCCATGACGCACTCCGAACCCACATCATCCCAGATGGCCGACGCTTCGGCCGCCGAATCCCTGCCTGCTACCTTCATACCTGAGGGGCCCGCCGACTTCTTCGACGAGCTGCAGGCCCTGGCTGCCGATGCCGCTGTGCCGCATTTCTATCGCCTTCTCGGGCAGACCCTCCGCCGTGCTGCCGAGACCGCTACGGCTTTCAACGGTCTTACCCTCGGAGGCCTCCATGCCAAGGTCGACTTCCTCTGTAAGGAACACGGCATACCCCCCGTTTTGCGGCATGCCGTCAACGTTGCCCGCCGTGCCATCCTGCGGGCCGAGCAGGGCAATGTGCCGTGCGACGACGATGCGGTTGCCACCGACACCCTGCTCCAACGTCTTACCGACCTCAAGGCCGTATGTCGCTTCATTGCCCGTGTCTTTGATGTCCCCCTCCCCGCATCCTTGGTGCGCACCTTCGTCGCCGATGCTCCTGAGAGCGAAGCACCTGCACAGCGTATAGGACAGGTGTTGCGGTGCGTGGCGGAACGTTGGGACGAAACGGTGTTGCATGTCCGTGCCGATGCTTTGGGCGACGATGGGGCCGACGTGGTGTTGAAGGGTCGCTACGCCGACTGGTCGTACCTGCTCAAGATTCTCACGCCCGGTGCACAGCTCAATCTTGTGCGTCCCGTCAGGCTTTCCTCCGGTAGCATCGATGCCGAGGTCATTGTCCTGGAGCCTGATTTCCTGATTGACGTTACCGCTGTGGCGCGCTGTTTCGAGGAATATTCCCATACCCCTTTCAACCATCTCCTGCAGCGTCTCGAGCCTTTTCGCACGAGTAAGGAGGTACTCCTTGGAAACTTTGCCGGCATGCTCCTCGACCATGCCGTTTACGGCCGCAGTGAGGCCTACGACGAAGTATTCCGTACTTTCGTCAGCGACAATATCCTCGACATCCTCGCCCTTGAGGACCGCGACGGCTTCTCCCTTGCCGACTTCTATGCTGAGGGAAAGATACAGGCGGAGCATATCCACGTTGCCCTCCACGAAGCCCTTGCCCGCCATGTGGGCCAATACCGTCCCGAAGAGGTGATGCTCGAACCCTCGTTCGTTTGCGAGATGCTGGGATTGCAGGGACGTATGGACTTCCTGCAACTCGATCACCGTGTGCTGATAGAACAGAAAAGCGGTAAGGGCGCTTTCGCGCCTTGGAACCATGATGCCGAGTGTCCTGTGCAGAAGGAACAGCATTATGTGCAGATGCTCCTCTATCGTGCCATACTCCGCTACGGCTTTGCCGGTCGCTATGCCGCCAACGGCAAGAATCTCCAGACCTTCCTCCTCTATTCACGTTACGGTCTTCCCCTGCTCGGTCTGGGTGCCGCCCCCGAACTCTTCTACGAAGCTATGCGCGTGCGCAACGGCATGGTATGGTACGAACATCTTTATTGCGCCGAAGGAGCCCGCCTGCTGGAACGCCTCACCCCCGAGTCGCTACTGCAACGTGCTGTGAATCCCCGTTTCTGGCAGCAATATATCCGTCCGCGCATCGCCTCCACACTTGCCACCCTTCAGCAGGCAACGCCTTTGGAGCGTGCCTACTTCCAGCGTTTCCTGCGTTTTGTGGCTTTGGAGCACCGTACGGCCAAGGTGGGCGACAACACCTCGCAGTGCCGGGCCTATGCTTCGAAATGGAATGCTACCCTTGCCGAGAAGCACGAGAGCGGAGAGATTTACGACGCCCTCCGCCTGCTGCCTCCCGACACTTCTTCCACCGGCACCGTCACCCACGTCCGCTTGGCATTCCCCGCTGCCGATACCCCCGCTGCCACCGACCCCGGTGCCGTGAATTTCCGGCGTGGCGACATCGTCATCCTCTATCCTTATGATGCGGATACTGCCCCCGACTGCCGGCGCTCGCACATTTTCCGCGGTGTGCTGAACGACATCCGTACCGATGGCCTTGAAGTCCGCCTGACCGCTCCCCAGGGCGATGCCCGCGTGCTTATGCACGATGCCGGACGCCCTTGGGCCATCGAGCACGACCTTCACGAAGCCGCTTTCACGCAGCTCTATGCCGGACTTACCGCCTTCCTCCGTGCTCCGCAGGAAAGACGGGAACTCCTGCTGTTGCAACGTCCCCCGCGCACCGATACAACCTTGCAGCTACGGGGCGACTACGGGCCCTTCAACGACATGGTGCTCCGCTCACGGCAGGCACGCGACCTTTTCCTCATTGTCGGTCCTCCAGGTACCGGCAAGACGTCGTACGGCATGCTCCTCACCCTTCAGGAGGAACTCCAAAGCTCAAATTCCCGTGTGCTCCTTGCCGCCTATACCAACCGTGCGGTCGACGAGGTATGCTCCAAACTACTCGAGGCCCACATCCCCTTCCTCCGCATCGGCAGTGCCGAGGGTTGCGATGCCGCCTGCCGTCCTTATTTGATGGACGAACAGCTGCGGGGGTTGGATGCCGATGCCGCCCGTCGCCGTCTCCTCGCAACCCGGGTGGTGGCAGGCACCGTGAGTGCCCTTGCGCGACGCGACAGCCTTTTTGCCCTCCTGCGTTTTTCGCTTGCCATTGTCGACGAGGCATCGCAAATACTCGAACCCCAACTTCTTCCCCTCCTTTCCGTCTTGCACGGCACGGAATCGGCCATTGCCCGTATGGTGATGATTGGCGACCCCCGCCAGCTTCCTGCCGTGGTGCAGCAGCCCGTTACGGCATCGGCCGTCTACGACACCCTGCTGCAAGGCATTGGACTCCACGATTGCCGTGCTTCGCTTTTTGAACGCCTGCTGCGGCGTTACGGTACCGACCCCCTTTGTACCTTCATGCTTACACGCCAGGGGCGTATGCACCGCGACATCGCCGCTTTCCCCAGCCGTTGGTTCTACGACGGACAGCTCGATGTGGTCCCCCTGCCGCACCAGACTGCCGTTACGGCTGCAGGCGACAGCAGGGTAATGTTCTACGACGTTCCCGCCCCCAAGTCGAATCCGGGAGTCGTGGAGTCGCCGAAGGTGAACATGGCAGAGGCCCGTGCCATAGCCGTACTCGCTGTCGACGTCTATGAAACCGTTGCAGCGACCTTTTCCGCAGAGCGGACATTGGGCATCATTGTCCCCTATCGCAACCAGATATCCGCCATACGGTCGCAGATTGAGGCGGAGTGCCGGCGCAGGCACATCAGCGGTTCGCCCCTCGAAGGGGTGAGTATCGATACCGTGGAGCGATATCAGGGCAGTCAGCGCGAGAGCATCATCTATGGTTTTACCGTGATGCACCGTTGGCAGCTCGCCTTCCTCACCGGAAATGTCTTTACCGATGAGGCTGGGAATGTGGTGGACCGCAAGTTGAACGTGGCGATGACGCGTGCACGCTCAAAGCTTATCCTTGTGGGAAATGCCGAGCTGCTGGAGCGGATTGTTACCTTCAGACGGCTCATCGACGACGTGAAACGCATGGGCGGATATCGTCGGTGGGAGGAGGAAAATGACGCGTTGACATGATTCTTCCCCTTATTCCCCATTGAAAGAAAACAATGAAACGATAAACATTTTTTCATGACCTACACTTATACCCCCTCGACTTTGTCCAATACGCGCGTGGATGCAGCAGACATCCTTCGCGGCATAGCCATCGGCGGCATCGTGATGCTCCACTTCATTGAGCATATGAATTTCTATCAGTTTCCGGAACTCACCATATTGGACCAGGTGGTCTGGAATGCAATGTTCTTTCTCTGTGGCGGCAAGATGTACGCCATCTTTTCTCTGTTGTTCGGACTGAGTTTCTTCATCCAGCACGACAATCAGGCCCAAAAAGGGAAGGACTTCCGGCTGCGTTTTGCCTGGCGCATGGTGCTCCTGATGAGTTTCGGACTCTTCGATTTGCTCTTTTTCAATGGCGATATCCTGACGGTTTATGCCGCATGTGGGCTGCTGGTACTTCCCCTTATCCGTCTGAGCAACCGCACGCTGGCATGGATTGCCCTCTTCCTGGCGTTACAACCCATTGAGATTTTCTATCTTATATGGGGTGCTGTCGACCCTACGGTACGTCCGCTCGATTTAGGTTCTGGCGAGCTGTTCGGCGCGTTGTTAGGCCCTCAAAGCCACGGCACGATTTGGGAGGTGGCAGTGGCAGGCATCCAATATGGTTTCCGCATCAATTTTTATTGGGCCATTGAGAACGGACGCTTGACGCAGACATTGTTCCTCTTCCTCCTCGGCATACTGATGGGACGTAAGCGTTTCCTTTATGATGAAGGAGAAAATGCCCACCTTTGGGTGCGTACAATGATGCTTTCTGTCGTCTTCCTTCTTGTCGTTTTGCCCGTTCAGCAGTCGTTACCGGGACTGGTGGAGAATGCTTGCATGGCACATTCTCTACAGGTGATGCTGACCATGTGGCGCAATGCAGCCATGATGCTCTTTATCGTTTGTGCCGTCACCTGGACCTACCATTGCACCGCATGGGGCAAGCGGCTGATTCTGATAGCACCTTATGGCAAAATGAGTCTTACCAACTATTTGGGACAGTCGATAATCGGAGCCTTCATCTTCTACGGATGGGGACTGGAACTTTATCGGGTGAGCGGCCACGCCATGAGTCTGTTGATAGGCGTAGGTTGTGTGCTGTTGCAATATGTTTTTTGCCGATGGTGGCTCAGCCGTCATGCCCGTGGTCCGTTCGAGGCTCTTTGGAGGCGCTTGACGTGGATGTAATTCCGTTTTTTCAATATATTAATTTAGTAATTTATATGAAGCAGATTAAACATTTTTTGTGCCGCATTCTGGCCACTTGGGTGTTATGCCTGGCACCGTCGTTGACCGATTCTGGCTTTTCAGTATTGGCTGCGGACAACGAGCCACAGATGTTTGGCTATTGCATTTACCGTGATTCTTGGGGAAATTCATGGGACAAAATCGGACTCTATGCCATCCCTCTGGATGGTTCAGCCGCAACGCCTGTGTTTCTCAATTCCCACAAGGTTCCGAAATGTGCCGTCTATGTAGACGGAAAATACTATACCGTTACGAAAATGTCCTCGGTCTATGGTACGGAAGTGGACAATACAGTATATGACGCAACCACATGGGAAGTGCTGCGTTCCAATGAATATGGCGGTGAGGTGACGACTGTAGCCGATGATTTTGCATATGACCCCACTACAGGGAAGGTGTATGGCAACTTCGAAGACGGGAAAGGTGGTCGTGCACTCGGAATCTACAACCTTGAGACCTTCAAATGCGAGCAGATTGCTGCGCTCAACCGTCAATGGAATGGCTGTGGAATCACGTTGGATGGCGAACTTTACGCCGTGGGATACGATGGAAATCTCTATAATGTCGACAAGGCCACCGGTGCGGAATGGAAAGTTGGAAGCACTGGACTATCACCGAAATACGAGTCTTCCGCAACGGTCGACCCAAAGACCGGCAAATTCTATTACGCCCTGAACAACGACACTCAGTCTGCCATCTATGAGATTGATGTTACTACGGCAAAGGCCACGAAGATTGTGTCGTTCAATGACTACGACGAATATGTGGGTCTGTTTATCCTTCCTCCCGCTGCTGCAGATGATGCTCCTGCGGAAGCAGAGGCGCTGGCCCCGCATTTCGAAGCGGGAAGCCTCGACGGTACGTTTGCGTTCAAAGTCCCTTCGCTGACATATGTCGGGGAACCTTTGACCGGAGAGCTGGCCTATACGGTCAGTGTGGACGGCGAGGTACGTGCCACCGGCAATACGCAGCCTGGTGCAACAGTGGAAGTTGCACTCCAATTCTCGGAGGCCGGAATAAAGGAATTCAGTGTGGTGCTTGTCAATGAGGCAGGCAACAGTCCGGCTGCCACGTTGAAAAAGTATGTCGGTCACGATGTTCCGTCAGCTGTCAAGGGACTGCAGTTGTCTTATGACAACGGTTTCAACTTGGTCTGGCAGGCCAGTACGGAGGGTGCCCACGGAGGATACCTCGACGAGCAGGAGGTACGCTATTGCGTTATGCGCTATCCCGGAGCTGTGAAAGTGGCTGAGGATTGTGCGGAAACGGCATTTACCGATGCATTCATTGCCGAAGACTTTGCCCATTATTATTACACCGTGACTCCGTGGACCGTTCACGGCGAGGGAGAATCGACCATCTCCGATACGCTGACTTTGGGAACCATTGTGCCCCCTTACAGCAATGATTTCGCTAATGAGAGCGATTTCCAGGGATATACCCAATTCAATGCCAACGACGATGGCCGGAAATGGGAATGGATAGGAGGTGAAGTACGTATCGGCTATAACTGGAGCAACGCAATCGATGCTTGGCTGTTCACCCCAGGCATCCGTCTGCAGCGTGGAAAGAGCTACGAACTTTCGTTCAATGCAGCCGGTTCTTCGGCATATTATCCGGAATGTATAGAGGCATATATGGGAACCGATGCCACGGCAGAAGCCATGAAGGTGCAGATTGTGGAACAGACCTTCCTCGCATCGTCCGACCGCGTGGCTTTCAAGGCCCGTTTCACCCCCGAAGAAGACGGTGTATACTATCTGGGAATCCATGCTTGTAGGGTAATCAAGAACTATTTCCTTTACATTGACGACATAGCCGTTGCCGAAGGAAACTCTACCGAAGCACCTGCAGCGCCCGAATCCCTGGAGGCTCTTCCCGACATGAACGGCGAACTCTCCGCTACAGTGCGGTTTGTGTGTCCGACACTCACCATAGGTGGTGACGAACTGCAACAGATTTCGTACGTGGAGGTGAGTCGTGGTGGCAAAGTGCTGCATCGTTTTGATACACCTGCCCCTGGCGAGAGTCTGGAATATGTGGACGCAATGGCCCTCGAAGGGGAAAACAAGTACACCATACTTCCCTACAACGAGGCCGGTTTCGGAGCGGCAGCAGAGGTGTCGGCTTTCGTAGGACTCACAGTACCTGCTGCGGTATCCGACCTTTCGGCACACGAAACCGAAACAACGGGTGAGGTGACCGTGACATGGACAGCCCCGACACTCGACCTTAACGGAAAAAACCTGAAGCCGGAAGACCTGACCTACACCATCGTTGACGAGAAAAAGCAGACCTTGGTGGAAGGTCTCACTGAAACTTCCTATACATATCAGGCAGTTACTGCCGATGAGGTCCAGGCGTTCAAGTACTATCGTGTGCTTGTAAGTAACGGAAAGGGCACAAATCCCGATGCGCCTTACACCAATATCATTCCTGTCGGAGCGGCATACACCCTGCCTTTTGCTGAGCATTTCAAGGGCGGCAACATGGACGATGGCCACATTTGGAGCTATGAACGTCCGGAAACCAGTACGGCCCTGTGGACACTTGTCACGGAAGACAATTCCGGAATCCCTGCTGCCGATGGCGACAAAGGGTATATCGGATGTAAAGGTTCTCTGAAACTGGACGAGGCGACCCTCTATTCCGGGAAAATTAGTATGGAAACGGCCACAGAACCTGTGCTTACGTTCTTGTATTATGGATGGAACGACAGTGAGAATGTGGCTGTTGCCGAAGTTAATGCCGGAAACGGCTTTGAGGCGCTCTACGATGTCACAGCCAGCGGTAACGACGAGTGGGTGAAAGTCTATGTCCCCCTCAAGGAATATGCCGGAAAACAGGTGCAGGTGGGTCTTGATGTCATCGTCTCAAATAGAGTATATACCCTTGTGGATGCCATCGAAATCAGCGAGACCCCCTCATTCCCTGCAGTGAAGGCCATTGATTGTGAGCGGGAGTCAGATGGTGTAAGGCTTAAATGGGCAGCACCGGAAGGGTACACCGCTACACGTGGACTGACGCTTTTGGGATACAATGTCTACCGCGATGGCAAAAAGGTAAATGAAGACCTGCTCGCGGAACCGGAATGCTTTGCTAATCATGATGGTACGGCCGCATATGCGGTTACGGTGGTTTACGATTTGGGTGAGTCCGAGGCTTCCGACCCTCTCAGCGTCACTATTCTCGGTATAGAAAATGCCGAGGTTGATGCCGTTGAGGTGACGGTTCAAGACGGAGCCCTTTGTGTCAGCGGTGCCGATGGCATGACCATTACCATACATGATGCCTCCGGACGGCGTATCTGTTCCGATGTCTGTGGTGCAGAGTATTGTAAGCAACTCGTTTCCGGTGCGTACCTCGTTACTGTGGCAGAGCGTACCATAAAGGTAGTTGTGGAATAGTCCGTTACCTTTCCCCTGAATTTCTATCGGAGTCGGCCGTAGAAACGATATATTGATATCCGCCCCTTTCCAAACTTTGAGCTGGAAAGGGGCGTTTTTTTACCGGTGCAGTCCATCTTTTCTCTTGCAATTTCGATATAATCTACCATGTATCCAATGTTGATGGATAGATTGCCGTTGGTGGGGAAAGTCTTTGGTTCCTTGATGATTGGAGGGGAAATTCCTTTGTTGCAAGGCTTGTTTTTCCATTTCTTTTGCGGGTCCGCTTTTTGTGGAATAACTTTGCACTGAAAATCATTTCCGTTCCATTAATGTTGGTTGATTGAACATTGGAATCCTAATCAGTGCAGACAT
>SFJN01000196.1 GCA_004555055.1 Bacteroidales bacterium
TCAACCTCGTGGGCCTCACGGTGTCGATGGCCTTCGTGCTCCTGCTGGCGGTGTATGTGCAGCGACAGCTATCCACGGATACTTTCCAGGAGAACGCCGACCGGATCTACGTGATTGCCAATGAAGATAACGTTACGATGGGCTATTGGCTGGACAAGCACCTGAAAAACAATTTTCCTGAAATCGAAAAGGGTTGCTGCGTGGCCAACATCGCATCGGCGGCAGCTTTCAACATTGACGGAGAACGAGTTTATGGCAGCACGATGGCGGCTGACAGCACCTTCTTTGAGATGTTCAGTTATGATCTGCTGGAAGGAAACAAGGCCGACTGGCGTGTTTCCCAGGACCGCTGCATGGTGAGTCGGGAGTTTGCGAATGCCCATTTCGGGGACAAAGATCCGCTGGGACAGATCATATCTTTTAATTATGAGGGGCCGGATGTCCTGATACGGGGCGATTTAATGCCATTAATAAATACGTCACACGACGAATACATGAGCAATGCCGGAGGCGGTATCTGCTTCGTGATGGCTTATCCGGGTGCCGACCTGCAGGCCAGGCATAGCGACATCCTGGACTGGTGTGAAGAGAATTTCTGGGTGTATAAAAGCCAGTACGACAAGGTCAGGATCATTCCTCTCAGGGACATGTATTTCTTGAATGAAGGGATACGGTATGGCTCTGATACCATCCAGTTCGGCAACCGCAGTTTCGTGAATCTGCTGCTTGCCATGTGCATCCTGCTCCTGGCGTTTGCCGTGCTGAACTATATCAATATGACCACGGCCCTGACGGGCTTCCGGGCCAAGGAAATGGCCACCCGGCGCCTTGTTGGTGCCGATAAACGAAGCATCTTCTTCAAAGTGATTTCCGAGAGCACCCTCATCTGCGGAATCTCGATGCTGCTGGCCATCTTGCTGGCCGAAGCGCTTGCGCCTACGGCTTCCCGAATTCTGGAGTATCAGGTGTCTGTTTTCAAGGCCGTTACACCAGTCAATATCCTGTTGGTGCTCGGATTTATCTTGGTGCTGGGTATCCTTGCCGGTATTGTCCCGGCGCTGCTCATCCAGAAAGCGCAGCCTATTGAGATTGTCCGGGGAACGCTTCGGCTCAAGACCAAGACGGTTTACAGCAAGGTAATTATCGTGGTTCAGAATGTTGTGGCCGTGGTGATGCTGGTGAGCGCCCTGACGATGGGCCTCCAGATTCGGCACATGGTATCGGCGGACCTTGGTTACAATACCAAGGACATCCTGGTAGTAGACAATGCCTTTGGCCAGACCGGGAAGATCCGTCCGCTGCTGGATAAGTGGCGGGAGGAGCCCTGCGTGGAGGAAGTCGGCCAGGGTGACGGCATTCCGCTGGGAGGAACGAACAACTGGACCATGGAAATGCCTGACGGTCACTGGGTGTCCTTCCAGCAGATTCAGGGCGATGACAAATACTTCGACATCCTTGGCTTGAAGGTGAAGCAAGATAACCATCAACCAAACAAATGGTGGCTCAATGAATATGCTTTCAAACAAATCGGCATCGAGGAAACTGCAACGGAATTCCAGACGGCCCAGAACGGCACAAGAAGCATCGGCGGCATTTACTATGATTTCAAAATCCGCCCGCTGGAACAGGATCAGAGCGCCGCGATGATTTATAATCGCGGAGAGAATCCCGATGACGATTATCCCTGGATACTGCTGGTGAAGACCACCGGCGACCAGGCTGCCGCGAAAAAGCAGGTGGAAGCCATTGCCGCTGAAGTATTTCCGGGCAGGCTCTTTGAGGCCCAGTATATCGAGGAAATGATCGAGGACGGCTTTGCCGATGAAAGCCGGGTGCTGAACATCGTGCTCATCTTCACGCTGTTGTCCATCCTGGTGAGTGCCTTGGGGCTCTTCGCGATGAGTTCCTACTACATGCAGCAGGAAATCCGCAGTGTCTCGGTGAAAAAGGTCTTTGGGGCCGATTATTCCGGCGTGCTGAAAGAACTGGTGCTGTCATTCATGAAAATGGTGGGAATCGCCTTTGTCATCGGCGTGCCCATTGCCTGGTTCATCATGAGCCGCTGGCTCTCTGGCTACGGCCATCGAATCAACCTTTACTGGTGGATATTCCTTGCAGCCGGGGCTGTAGTGGCGCTGATAGCCATCGCGAGCGTATTGTATCAAAGCATCAAGACCGCCCGGACCAATCCTGCCGAGGCCTTGAAAAAAGAATAGATCCTATGAAAGTATTCAGAAAAACAGGCGTTTCGACGCTGATCAATATCCTGGGTATGAGCGTCGCTTTTGCGGCGGCGATGATCCTGATGGTGCAGGTGCGCTGGGATACGACCTTTGACGCTAATTTCGAGGGGCACGAGCAGGTGTTCCGGATGGAAAATAATTGGATTGATGACGGACTGTTCTCTTCCCATTTTTGCCGGCCGATGATTGAAAGAATCAGGTTGTCCAGCCCCAACATTGAGGCAGTTGGCACGATGACGGGATTGGGAAATGAGGTTTTCTATCGGGAGGGAGACAAGGAATCAGCAGTCACCGTTCCAGCCATTCTGGTGGACAGTACCATGTTCTCAGTCTTTCCTTTCGAGTGGGTGGAGGGTTCGGCCAGGGAATTCACGGCTGCAGGCACTGCGGTCATAAACGAGGCCTTTGCCGAAATCTTCTTCGGTGATGAAAGCGCCATCGGCAAGATTCTTCAGACTGGGGACGGAACCACGGCCCGTATCGTGGGTGTTTTCAAGAATTCTCCGCGCAACTACAGCATGCACTACGGCATCCTCGTAAATCTTGGCGACAAATGGATGGACAAAACCGATGAATGGGATTTCCCTTCGTTCGTGAAGCTGAAGGACCCGTCTCAGGCAAAAGAGACTGCATCGGCTATGCTGGATGAATTAATAGCGTTTTTTGGCGATAATATGGATGCGGACGAAGTTGACCGTGTCCGCAAGGGATTCCGCCTGAGCAATTTGCATGATGCACATTTCGAGAGGGATGTACGGGCTTCTGAAGCCGCGGCG
This sequence comes from Bacteroidales bacterium, assembly GCA_004555055.1. Taxonomy (GTDB): domain Bacteria; phylum Bacteroidota; class Bacteroidia; order Bacteroidales; family Bacteroidaceae; genus Alloprevotella. The sequence continues at coordinate 3,020 of SFJN01000196.1, forward strand.
AACAAGGCTGTCATGGTCACGCTGGCCATTGTCGCTATCCTGTTGATTCTCATAGCCATCATCAATTTCATCAACTTCGCTTTCGCGGAGATTCCTTTCCGCATCAAGAGCATCAACACCCGCAAGGTGCTGGGAGAAGGGCGCGGCTCTTTGATTGGACGCCAGCTTCTGCATGCCGGATTGATTGCTTTGGTGGCTTTCGCCATTGCAACTCTCATCATGCATGTCATCGCCGGAACGTCCTGGGCATCGTATGTCTCAGATAGTATCGCTCTGAAGGATAATATCGGCATCCTGATTCTGATGCTCGGCATCGCACTGTTCTCGGCCGTGGTCGCCGGTATAGCTCCGGCGCTCTATTCCACGGCCCAGCCCGCTTCGCTTGTGCTGAAAGGGTCTTACGCAATGAGCGTGAAGGGAAAGATGTTGCGCAATGTCCTGGTGAGCCTTCAGTTCGTATTGTCGTTCATTTTCATCCTGATGGCGCTGTATGTTCATGTGCAGACCAAGTTCATGATGAGCAAAGACATGGGCTTCCCACAGGAGAATATCCTGCAGATATGGTGTGGCTATTATGCCGGTGCCGCGCATGAGCCGCTGAAAGACAAGTTGCTGCAGAACCCCTCCATTACGGATGTGACCTTCTCTGACAATCTCATCGTTTCAGACCAGCAGATGGGCTGGGGAAGTACAGGAGACGACGGGAAGCAGATTTATATGGAGGTGCTGCCGGTAACTGATGACTTTGTGCGCTTCTTCAACCTTCAGATTATTGATGGACGGGATTTCCGAGAGTCTGACAACCAGAGCGAGACAGGTGTTTTTATCGCCAATGAGACTTTCATCAATATGTTCCCGCAATACCATGTCGGCAGCCAGGTGGGCGGCCATGTAGATAATACGCCGATAGTGGGCATCATGAAGGACTTCAATTTCAAGTCCTTGCAGCATGCAATGGGACCTCTTGTACTTCTCGTTTGGGGCAAGACTCAATGGAGAAATTTCAGCGTGATGTACGTCAAGACGGCTCCCGGTGCAAACTTCAAGGAAGTGTCGGACTATATCAAAGAGGCAGTATGTCATTTCGATCCGACAAGGGAGCCTGACCAGGTAACAGTGCGTCATCTGGACGAATGGATTGAGAACATGTACCAGAGCGAGCAATCGCTTGGAAAGCTCATCACCATCGCATCCTTCGTTGCCCTGTTCATCGCTATCATCGGCATCATCGGCCTGGTATTCTTTGAGACTCAGTTTATCCGCAAAGAGATTGCCGTAAGGCGTGTGAATGGCGCTACTGTGGGCGGCATCTTGAAGATGATAAACAAGAAGTACTTGATAATGGCCGGTGCCAGCTTCGTGATTGCAGCGCCAGTTGCCTATTGGCTGATGACCGCCTGGCGCAAGGGTTTTGCCTATCAGGCGCCTATCCCTGCGTGGATCTTCCTCGTTGCGCTGCTCGCCGTTGCCGCCATCACCTTGGCCGTGGTTACACTCCAAAGCTGGAGAGCGGCCAGCGCCAACCCTGTCGAATCGTTAAAGAATGAATAAATAATTAAATAACAACTCATTATGATTAAAGTTTCCAATCTTTGCAAAGTCTTCAGGACCGAAGAAATCGAGACAACTGCTCTCAATGGTGTATCATTCGAAATCAAGGACGGCGAGTTCGTCGCCATCATGGG
>SFJN01000197.1 GCA_004555055.1 Bacteroidales bacterium
GTTTAAACAGGCCTCATCCCGCAGTTCATCTTCCATGTCTGCTATCCGAAGGAGCAGTTTTCTCTCTGGCTTATCCAGCAGGCGAGTGAGCTGGTTGTGCCTGTGTATTACCGGACGCTTCCCGACAACACACCCGATTCCAGAAGTTTGGAAACAATCCTTCAGGATCTCAAGAATGCAGGTTTCAAGAATCTCGTTCTGATTACAGACCGCGGCTATGAATCGATTCGAAACTTGGAAATGTATATTGACAAGAAGCAACGAATGATCATGGGTACAAAGACCGGCCAGGCTCATGTGCGTAAACAGATTGATTCTTTCGGCACATTCAGTCACCATCCGGAGTCAATGGAGATTGATCCACAAGAGCGAATTTACTTCAAACAGTTCAATCTGGAATATCAAATTGAAGGCAAAAGGGACAATGTAAAGCAGGCTGACAAACTGCGGCTTAACCTGTATTTTGACCCTGTGCGCCGCAGTCAGGATCTAATCGATCTTGACATTGCTATTCACGCTCAGGGGGCAGCCTTAGCAGATATCCAAGCAAGGAAGCTGCCACTGGATGATGATGCTATGATATGCCGTGTCTACCGCTTTTACAAACTTGATTACGATGCGGAGACCAGGATACTGAATTCCTATGTGCTGGATGACAAAAAGGTTGAGAAAGCAAGAAAAGAAGCCGGCTTCTTTGCAAACACAACACATGGCCTTGACATTGATGCTATGACTGCTCAGCGGCACTATTCGCTCCGTGATGAGCAGGAGAAATACTTTTCTATGATGAAGGGTATTCTCGGTGCAGACAGGCAGCGAAACTCTTCTGAACTTGGCAAGGAAGGCCGCCTTTTTGTGCTGTTCGTCGCGCAGATCATGGGTTGTTACCTGGCCAATGTTCGGAAAGAAAAACTGGCCGACAAATACCATTCCATTCAGGACGTCCTAAACGAAATGCGGCCAATTCGCTTCATAGAGCATCCCGGAACCAAGCCCTTCATCACTCCCTTCATTGGAAAACAAATTGAAATCTGTGATGCATTTGGCTTCGATATTCCTGATGGTTGCTCCCCCGAATATGCAGTCCGCAGGACAAATAAAGGGAAGCCAGGGCGCCCGCGTAAGAACAGGCTGGTCGTCAAAGATTCTTAGTATAAAAAATTGCAAAACTCAGAACACCAAGCGCGGTGAAGTGGCCACCAAGACGGACGCCGAGGGTTACGTCACCTCCTACGAGTATAACGGCAACGGCAACTGCGTCAAAATGACCACCGTGGACGGCGACACCCTCTATGAGTACGATCCTCTGGACCGTCTCATCAAGACCACCACACCGGACGGTGAGAGTACATCCATGACCTATGACGGGGTGGGCAACATCACCAGCTCCACCGACGCCAACGGGAATACCACCCAGTACATCTACGACGGCGTGGGCAATGTGGTGGAGACCATCGACGCGCTGGGCACCTCTGCCTTCTTTGAGTACGACGAGATGGGCCGCCTGACCGCCACCAAGCTCCACCGGGTGGATACCCAGGACAACGTGGACGAGTGGGAGATCACCCTGTACGAGTTCGACGGCCGGGGCCTCGTCACCAAGCAGGTGGACGCCCTGGGCAATGTCACCACCTACGCCTACGACGGCAACGGCAACCTGGTCTCCAAAACCGATCCCGACGGCTACACCACGGAATACACTTACAACGCCCTTGATTTGGTCACGGCAATCAATTACAATGATGCCAAGGAAGTTTCTTACAGATACAACAAGACCGGAGACCTGGTATCCATGACCGACTGGCTGGGCACCACCACCTTCGAGCTGGATCTGCTGCATCAGCTGACCGCCGCCACCGACCACAAGGGCAACCGGGTGGAGTACACCTACGACGGCGTGGGCAACCAGACGGAAATCCTGTATCCCGACGGCACCAAGGCCACCTATGAATACGATCTGGTCCACAACCAGACCAAGGTGACGGAGACCGACGGCAGCGAGACCACCTACGCCTACGACGGCATGGCCCGCGTCACGGAGATGCGCTATCCCAACGGCTGGGTGGAGTATTACACCTACGACAAGATGGGCCGCCTGCTGGCGGTGGACGACACCCATCCCAGCGAAAAGCCCGCCAAGACCTAGAAGCATACTTATAAGTATGACGCCAACGGCAACATGACCTATGAGTACATGCGGGGCAACGGCACTGGCCAGGCGAAGAACGAGACCCTCTATACCTACGACGCGCTGAACCGCCTCGTCACCGCCCACGACAACTACGGTAATTCCACCCGCACCTATACCTACGATAGCCTGGGCAACCTGACCTACGAGACGGGCATCGGCAGCCACAACTGCGACTACATCTATAACAACCTCAACCAGCAGGTGGACCGCTCCTCCGACAACTGGAAGTCCCACACCGCCAGCACCTACGACAACCGGGGCAACCTGATCCTGGAGCAGTACGGCAAGAACAAGAAGCTGGAGACTGCCGGCGAGTACACCTACGACGAGACCAACAAGATGGTCCGGGGCGTCAACGGCAACGCCGAGGAGAGCATCTACACCTACAACGGCCTGGGCGCTCTCATGGAAAACACCTGGATCATCGCCAAGAACGGCTACGGGTATCACGATGCCAGCGGCGAGGAGGACACCACGTCCCCCACCGATCCCACGCCCGATGTCCCCGACCCCGGCGAGACCACTGACCCGGATACGCCTGATCCCGGTGAAACTACCGATCCCGATACGCCCGATCCCGATACGCCCGATCCCGATACTCCTGATCCGGGTGAGACCACCGATCCCGATACCCCTGACGACGGGGACGATACCGATCCCGACATCAACAACGAGGTGAACGGCAATAACAATGGGAACAACGGCAACCACAATGGGAATGGCAACGGAAACGGCAACAACGGAAACGGCAACAACGGAAACGGCAATGGTAAAGGCAACGGCAAGGGCAGCAACAGTGCCGATTCTACCGAGACCGCTGCCGCCGACGCCGGCACCCTGACTGCTTCCCTGGTAGCCTACGGAAATGCGGGCAACGGAAATAACGGCAACAACGGGAACGGCAACGGCAACCAGGACAAGCCCACCGGCAGCGATGTGAAAAAGACCAGCACGGTGGTCAAGCAGTTCGTGGTGGACTTCAGCTCCGAGACCTACAAGCCCTTGATGGAGCATGAGGTGAACGGCCTGGATTACCGCTATGTGTACAGCGACAAGGCTCGTCTGTCTGTCGTGGTCCAGGGCATTGAGAACGGCTCCGCGTCCCTGCTGGATAGCCGCGGCGAGTTGCACGCCTATTACCACTGCGATTATCTTGGCACCACGGATTACTTGACCTCCGCTGTCAACAGCAAGGTCATCTCCTGAACCAGTTACAGCGAGTGATTGTTGATTCTATCCTTGACCGCAGCTAGTATGACCTGCGTGAGTATGTTATCGATCCCATGCAGTTGGTGCAGTATCTATATGCTAAGGATGATGCTGTTAATTGGATTGATTCATTTGGCCTTGCTACGTTTGCTGAATACAACAACATATTGGGAAAAATAAGAAAAGTATTTAATTCCAATGACTTTCTAGACGATGTTTATGAAGTAGTTAAAGCCTCTAACTCTGAGTGCAATATGATGTCCATGTATTTACAAAGATCTATGTTGCACGTGAGATAACAAACAAAGAAAGGAGGTTATTTTAGTAGTTCCCAGAAAAATAAAGGAGGTATTATATAATGAAAAGGATTTGCTCTCTATTCTTGACACTGCTTATGATCTTAGCACTTTCTGTGCCTGCGGGTGCTGTAAACAATGATATCCCATCTGAAAAAATAATTGATGGACGTAGTGTGTATTCTTACTCTATGGATGAGATTCAGGATCTCCTACTCGACTTTTTTGAAGAGAATAATATCTCTTTGGAGCCCGGAACCAGGGCCTATTATTCTTATATTTGTGAGCAGTTGCTTGGTAACACCGATGAAGAACTTCGCTCTTCTCCTTACTGGAAATTATTTCATGCTTATATGGCGGTATATAAAAATGAAGCAGAATTGGCATATTGGACAGACTATAATGTTAGCTTGCTGATAGATGATTATACAATTCTATCTGAAAACCCTGTTCAAGACTTTGTTTCTGATGCCAGCTTTTTGACCTCAACTATCGGTAGTATTCGTAACGAGATGCTTGCGATGGATGCTGTAGCGGCATCTGAGCGGGAGACCTCTGGCATCTCTGCATTAAGTAGCTATAGTGCATCTGCTGCTATTGCATATGCTCGGGAATATGCATTGGATTATAATGACAATTACGAATCTTGGACAATTGCACAGGGCGGAGATTGTGCAAACTTTGCATCTCAATGCCTTTATGCTGGTGGGAAACCTATGAATGGAACATGT
>SFJN01000198.1 GCA_004555055.1 Bacteroidales bacterium
CCATTTAACAGCCCCTATACATGTAACAAATCCAACGTTTTTGTTCCTTTTTGTGCAATTTCACACCCATGTTTGCGAGATACGGAAAAAAGAAAGGGGGAAAACTGGGATGTTAAGGAAATAAAAAGTAACTTTGCCAGCATAGTAATGTCCGACATCAACGACTTCGGCAAATCTGACCCAGACGTTTGGACTTCTTTCCAATATTTTTAAAGGTACGCTACGGGTATCGCAAATGCTGGTAAAGGACCAAAAATGGGGCAAAAGTAGCAGAAGAAGCATGAAAACACTGACCATCATCGTCACCTACAACGGCATGCGCTGGGCGCAACGATGCCTCCAGAGCCTGCGCGATTCGGAGGTACACACCGATATATATGTCATCGACAACGGGTCGACCGACGGCACACAAGCTTTTATCCGGGAACATTTCCCCGAGGCCGTCATGGTGCAAAATGCCAGGAACGAAGGGTTCGGGCGTGCCAACAACCGAGGATTACGCTATGCCCTCGAACATGGCTACGACTATGTGTATCTGCTCAACGAGGATGCCTGGATTATGCCCTCCACCTTGGACGAACTCATCACGTGCCACCGGAATCATCCTGAGTTCGGACTGCTCAGCCCCGCACAATGGCAGGCCGACGGAAAGGCGCTCGACCGCAATTTCCTCAAAGGACCGTGCAGCCAGAATCACCGGCTACAAAGCGACCTGCAGAGCGGCTCCTTCCGGGAGGAGGTCTATGAGGTGGAGACTGTCATGGCGGCACATTGGCTGCTGCCCGCGTCTACCATCCGGAAAATCGGATTTTTCTCGCCCACCTATCCGCATTATGGCGAGGACGACGACTACACCGCACGACTCCGATTCCATGGACTGCAGGCAGGGGTGGTCATGACCGCTCGCGCTGTCCACGACCGCCAGCACAGACAAGAATCGAAGGAGCAGCTCTTCTATATGCACTACATCTGCATATTAAAACTTTTCAGCAACCCTTCACTTTCCATGGGCAGGGCGTGGTACTGCTGCATCGGCTACACCTTGAAGGCCATACGTCGCCACCGCTCGCTACGCCCGGTGGGGAATGTTGTCAAGGTGCTGAAGCGATGGCGCACGATTCGGCGGAACCGACTTATCAGCATTCACCAAAAAGGAAATTTCCCATCCGCATGAGAGTATTGTTCATCACCCAGACCCAGGATATGTCGGGGGCTAACCGCAGCCTGCTGCAACTTATCCTGGAACTCCGCTCTTCGCACGGTGTGGAGCCTTTGGTGGTCATGCCGCGCTATTGCGTTCCGTCGGCTCACACCATGTCATCGGAATGCAGTGCAAACGGCATTCCTTTCCTGCTGCACCGCATGGCGCATTTCAAGCGTCAGGGTCCTTTGTCATGGGGCATGAGGGTGTCGTTTGTCCTGAAGCATACCTACTCCATACTGTTCCTCTTGTGGAGGTTGCGGCATCAGAAGTTCGACCTCGTCCACAGCAACACCAGCGTCACCGACCTCGGGGCGTTTGTGTCAAGGTGGAAAGGGGTGCCGCATCTATGGCATCTGCGCGAATTCGGCAAGGAGGATTTCGGTTTGGTGCCTTGTCTGGGCACGGGCTACGAAAAATGGATATATGGCAAATGCGAGCGCTTCGTGGCCATCTCTGAAGCCATCCGAAAGGCGTTTCTCAGGGTCATCGACGGCAGCCGCATTACAGTCGTCTACAACGGGATATTGCCACAGCCGGAATCGCTCGACGCCTGCCACGACTCCCACATTACACGCATTGCCATGGTGGGGCGCATCGAACCTGGCAAGAACCAGATGGAGGCCCTGCAGGCCATCGCACTGCTCAAGGAGAGAGACGCCGGAGTGCCACTGCACCTCAACTTCATCGGACGCATCAAGGACGAAGACTATCATGCCCGCATGCAGCAATTCATCAGGGAGCACCATCTGGAAAGTTGTGTCAGCTTCATGGGAGTGCGCAATGATGTACCCCGACTGCTCTCGCAGACCGATATCGGGCTGATGCTTTCCACCAGCGAGGCTTTCGGACGTGTCACGGTGGAGTTCATGATGCAGAACATTGCCGTCATCGCCACTGATGCAGGGGCAAATGCCGAAATCATCAGACACGGAGACTCCGGACTGCTCTATACCCTGGGGCATCCCGAACAGCTGGCGGAATGCCTGAATCTACTTATCTCAAACCATGAGTTGCTGCTGCAGACAGCACGCAACGGCAAACGGCATGCCATGGAAAACTTCACATCCCGGACCAATTCGGAAAAAATCTTCGCAATCTACAACACACTTACCGCCGGAAAATGAAATACAAGATAGCCGTCATCCTCACCTGCTACAACCGTAAAGCCAAGACTTTGGCCTGCCTCGACAGGCTGTTCCATGCCCAGGAGGTGCAGGGCGATGTGGAACTCACCGTTTTCCTCACCGACGACGGATGTACCGACGGGACGGCCGATGCCGTACGCACCTCCTTTCCCGAAAAGGACATCCATATTCTTCAGGGCAACGGACAACTGTACTGGGCGGGAGGCATGCGCCTGGCATGGAAGGCGGCGATGGAGCTCAGCGGGGAATGGGATTTCTATCTGCTCCTCAACGACGACACGTTCGTGATGGACAGCGTATTTCCCGAACTCCTCTCGACCCACGATTTTTCACTCCGCACCTTCGGACAGGCAGGAATCTACAGCGGTATCACATGCGACCCGCACGACCCTCAACGCATCACCTACGGCGGCGGAGTGTATGCCGACTCCACCCGCACCAGGATCCGCGAACTGGAGCCCTCGGGAAAGCCGCAACTGGTGGAGCGGACGAATGCCAACATCCTCCTCGTCTCGCCCGTGGTGGTGAAGAAGGTGGGCATTTTCCATGAGGGCTACATCCACAGTGGCGCCGACATTGACTATGGCATCACGGTACGCAAGGCGGGACTCCCGGCATGGGTCACTGCCCATGTGTGCGGCACTTGCCAGTTCGACCACACCTCGGATGCCGATGTGTGCAGGGCACTGATGAAGATGAGTCTGAAGGAGCGCATGGCATATCTCCGGAATCCCCTGCACCGTGAACGGGACTACCTCGTCCTCGTCAGGCGTCACAACCCGGGGAAATACCCCGTCACTTGGTTGTTGCGGAAACTCAGGCTCTTTGCACCTTCGCTGTACATGATGGTGAACAAGGCAAGAGGATTGTACTGACAACGGAAAATCACAGCATAACCTTATCTTCTAATCCTATCTTATAAACAATGGTCAACCGTTTTATTCTCAACGAAGTTTCATACTTCGGTCCCGGTGCACGCAAGGAGTTGCCCGGAGTTGTGGCACGTCTCGGATTCAACAAGGCACTCGTCGTCACCGACAAGGGCCTGATGAAGTTCGGGGTTGCAAAGATGGTGCTTGACGTGCTCGACGAGGCCGGCATTCCCTATGCCGTTTTCGACGAGGTGAAGCCCAACCCCACCGTCACGAATGTCAAGCAGGGCATTGCTGCCTTCAAGGAGTCGGGGGCTGACTTCATCGTCGCCATCGGTGGTGGCAGCGCCATGGACACCGCAAAGGGTGTGGGCATCGTATGCAACAATCCCGAATTCGAGGACATCGTCTCGCTTGAGGGCGTTGCGGACACCAAGAAGAAGACCGTGCCCATCATTGCATTGCCCACCACGGCTGGTACTGCTGCCGAAACCACCATCAACTATGTCATCATCGACGAGGAGAAGCAGAAGAAGATGGTATGCGTCGACCCCAACGACATTCCTTGTGTCGCCATCGTCGATGCCGAACTCATGTACTCCCTCCCCAAGAGCCTTACTGCTGCCACAGGCATGGATGCCATGACGCATGCCATCGAAGGTCTCATCACCAAAGGGGCATGGGAACTGAGCGACATGTTCGAACTCAAGGCCATCGCCATGATCCACAAGTACCTCCCCATCGCCGTCGAAGAGCCCACCAACCCCGAGGGCCGCAACGGCATGGCAGTGGCACAGTATGTGGCTGGTATGGCATTCTCCAACGTCGGACTGGGTGTCGACCACGGTATGGCGCATCCTCTTTCAGCCCTCCACGATGTACCCCACGGCGTGGCATGTGCCATGCTCCTCCCCACCGTCATGCGGTGGAATGCCTGCGCCGCTGCCGACAAGTATGTCGACATCGCCAAGGCCCTGGATGTTTACCGCGAGGGCATGACCCGCGAAGAGGCTGCTGACGCCGCATGTGCGGAAATCGAAGCACTCAGCCGCCGCGTGGGAATTCCCGCACACCTCAGCGAACTGGGCATCACCGAAGCCGACATCCCCGCACTTGCCGACCAGGCCATTGCTGATGTCTGCACACCCGGAAACCCGCGCCCCGTCACACG
>SFJN01000199.1 GCA_004555055.1 Bacteroidales bacterium
AGAACCATCATGGAACTTTCGGTTTGCAGGATCTTTCCAGCAGGGCTTGCATCTATATCAGGATGGGGCGGTATTTACATTGATGCCATCTTCGTTTTCTCGCCATGGCATAGCTCAAGCGGTGCTTGGCTCTGCTCATTTGGCTTATCGAAAACGTTGGTAATGCAACCTCCGTTACCGCGCTCAGAGCAGGATGGCTCCGGCTATCAGACAATTGAGGAACATGAAGAGCGGGCTGAAACGGAAGCGGCTGACGCCCCACACAGTGGAGACAAAACAAAGCAGGACGATGGTGGCATGCCACACATCCTTGGGAAACCAGCATATAGGAATGGCCACAACTGCAGCAACGAAGACCAATGCATCGAAGATGGCAAAGAAATCGTAACGTATGCCACGCACCACACGCAGAAGATAACGCAGGGCGATGAGGAAAAGCGGGCTCCATGCTGCCTGCAATGCCCCTTGGCATGCGGATCTGAAGGATGGCACACACCACCACAGGCCGAGAGTAAGCGCAAGCAACGACAAGACGATAAAGGCAATGCGGTCCTGCCGGCGACGCTTTTCGGCACTGAAAGATTTCATTCTTCGGGGCATAGGCTTGGTAATGCTACCTTCGTTTCTGTCGCTCGGCATAGGCCAAACAAGTTTGTCCTCTGCGCTCGCTTAGCGAAACGTTACGTTTTTTAATGTATGGGGATTCAGGCTCGTTCCCTCATTGGTATTCGTTTTTTGCACCCGGCAAAGGTCAAAACAAATTTGGCCTCTGCACTCTCGCTTAACGAAAACGTTGGTAAAAACCGCCGTTTTCTCGCCATGGCAGCGTATTCAAGCAAGCTTGATACGCTGCTCATTTGGCTTAACGAAAACGGTCTTCAAGGAGTGTGCAAAAGGGGCACGGCACTTGCGAGGGTGCCATGCTCCTTCTTAATGATTGATGAAAATAAACCCAGGGCGGAGCGTTATTGGTGCTGCTCGCGGTAAAGGTCGTTGACGGTCTTCACCGGATTGAAGGTAGAAAGGGGCACCTCTACAAATACGGTATTCCAGTCGCTCATGGCACCGTTCCAAAGTCCGGGAAGCTCCAGAGCCTTCAGCTCCTTGCCGTCCTTGCTCTTGTGGGAAATGAAACCAGTGGCAGGGTCTACATAGTCGGGCAGAGAGAACTTGATGCCGTTGAAATTGCGGATGGCGCAGACGAGGTCGACGGGATTGAAGTGTGTACCGTTCTCGAACATGGCCTTCTTCTCGGGGTCGCTCATATCAATCTGGCTGCTCTCGAGCACCTGCAGGCTGACGGTACCGTCGGGGTTATAGGCGAGGAAGGGACCGCCGCCGGGCTCGCCGACGTTGCGGACCATACCGCAGACGCGCATGGGACGGTTGAGCTTGCAATAGAGATAGTCGAGGAGTTCCAGACCTTCCAGACCCTCGGCGGCGTCGCTGTGGCAACGGAGGTCGTTCTCCACAAAGGCGAGCATCTCCTTCAGGCGGGCGTCGGAGACATTGCCGCCCTCGAGCTCCTCGAGATAGGCAAAGGCCTTGCGCTGCAGGGTGACGAGCACACCGGCAAGGAGCTTCTTATAGGTGACGGTGTCGCCCTTCAGACGGTCGGGCACCACGTTGTCGATATTCTTGATGAAGACGATGTCGGCGTTGATGTCGTTGAGATTCTCGATGAGCGCTCCGTGGCCTCCGGGGCGGAAGAGCAGGCTGCCGTCGGCATTGCGGAAGGGGGTGTTGTCGGCATTGGCAGCCACCGTATCGGTCGAGGGCTTCTGCTCGCTGAACGAGATGTCGTAAACGGCGTGGTGCTTCTCGGCGTATACCTTGCTCTTTTCGGCAGCAAGGGCTTCGAAGAGCGGACGGTGTTCGGGACTTACGGTGAAGTGTACGTGCACACTGCCGTTGTTGTCCTTGGCATAGAGGGCGCCCTCCACGAGATGCTCCTCGAAGGGGGTACGTGCACCCTCGTCGTAACGGTGGAACTTGAGGAGACCCTTAGGGAGCTTGCCGTAGTTCAGCCCGTCGGCACCGAGCATACCAGCCACCACAGCCTTATACTGGCCTTCGGCCACAAGGGCTGCAGCATCCTTGCCATGCTTCGCCACAAGACGCTCGTTGAGGTCGGCGAGGAAAGCGGCGTCGGGAAGACGGTCGAAGAACTTCTTTTCGAAATCCGTAGTGGGAACATCATAGTCGGCATCGAGAAATGCAAACATGTCCTTGAACATTCGGCTGGCGGCACCGGATGCGGGCACAAACTTCACCACACGGTTTTCGGGGTCGGCGGCATACTCGTCCCAAGCTGCAAGATAGGTTTCCTGCTCTTCGGCTGTGGGAACGTAAATGCCATGATTGGCCACACTGGCGGCACCCTTAAGCTGGAGGAAGGGGAAGCCGGCAGCGAAACTTGCAAGCTGCTCGTTGAGTTTTTCTTCTGAGATGCCCTTCTTGGCAAGTAGGGCTTTGTCTTGTTCGGTCAACATATAGGGTATAGATTTTTGGTTTTTCTTGCTCAGAGACGCACCTTGGCAATGGCCTTCACCAGTTTGCCGCTACCGATGATGGGGGCATGGGCATCCTCGGGCCATACCACGTAGAACTGTCCCGGACGGACCGTGAAATAATTGTCGGCAGGGGCCGAGTAAAGTGCAAAGTCACCTTCGGCATCAAACGGGGCATCGCTCTCTACGGTGAGGTCGGCGAGACGGCTTAGCCCGCAGACTTCCTCGCCCGAAAGGGGGAAATGGACATCGATGTACCGGCGGTGCACTTCGAGCTTCTGCTCTTCGGCATGTTTCAGGTCGGCATGGGCAATGTTGATGTAAAGGTCGTCACCGTCGAGGGTGATACGCCCGGGAGGACACTGCCCGAGATTGTGACTGCGGACATACTCGAAAAGCTGGCGGAAACGGGGATGCAGGGCCTCATAGCGGGCGGCATCGTCCATATGTGCGAGTACCATTTGTCTGTAGGGGATGTGCTATAATTTAGTTACAGGGGGGTGTGCCGTAAACAGACCTTTGGCTATAGAAACAGGAGGCCAAAGAGGCGGAAAACGGATTTTCTGCCACACGGCAACGCCACAAAATTAAGTAAAATCTTCAAAGATGCCAAAAAAAATCCGTATTTTTGTGCAAAATTCACATCTCAATTTCCAAAACTCACGCTTTCACACCCTCTACCGCCCCACCGACCATGTCTGCAAACCATAGCTCCCCTTACACCACCCTCGCCGAATTCCTGCAACGTTTCTTCGCCGGGAAGGTGCAGAAACTGAGTCTCAACGCTGGTTTCTCGTGCCCGAACCGCGACGGCACCATTGGCCGTGGGGGCTGCACCTACTGCAACAACCGCACCTTCAGTCCCGACTACTGCCACCATGCCGAGGGCATTGCCCGGCAACTGCAACGGGGCAAGGAGTTCTTTGCCCGGAAATACCCCGAGATGCAATATCTGGCCTATTTCCAGGCCTATACCAGCACCTATGCCCCTACGGACCACCTCGTCCGCCTCTACACCGAGGCCCTTGACCAGCCCGGAGTGGTGGGGCTCGTCATCGGCACACGGCCCGACTGCATGCCCGACGACCTGCTGGAATGGTTGGCGGAACGGGCACGGCAGACGTTTGTGATGGTGGAATACGGCATCGAATCGTGCCACGACACTACCCTGCTCCGCATTAACCGGGGCCACGACTTTGCCTGTGCGGCAGAAACGGTGGAACGCACCCGGAGGGCGGGCGTCAAGGTGGGTGGACACTTCATCCTCGGACTGCCCGGAGAGACGCACACCGACATCATGACCGCCATAACACGCATCAACGCCCTGGAACTCGATACCGTGAAGTTCCATCAGCTGCAGATAGTACGCGGAACGCCCATGGAAGCGGAATATGCTACGCACCCCGAGCTTTTCGGGCTCTACCATACCGCCGAAGAATATTGCCACCTGGTATGCGACGTGCTGGAACGCCTGACTCCGGGAACCGCCGTAGAACGCTTCACATCGTCCTCGCCGCGCGAACTGCTCATCGCTCCCGACTGGGGACTGAAGAACCATGAATTTACGGCGCTCGTGGTCAAGGAAATGCGGCGACGCGGCAGCACGCAGGGATGCCGGTGCAGGTGACAGAGGGGCCACGGGGAGGGACGGCAGCACACCCCTCTTTTCGGAAATAAAAAACATCGGACTTCTTTGAGGCAAACATCCGTACTTTCGATGCAAAACATCCGTACTTTTGCCCAAAGAAGTCCGATGTTTTACAACTTCCGGCGTTACATCTCTCCTCTCTGAAAAAAAAATTTTGGGTTCTGCGTCAATTTGGGTGATAGACATGTTCTTGCATGGCTCATCAATCTGTCTG
>SFJN01000200.1 GCA_004555055.1 Bacteroidales bacterium
GCCCTCTATGTAGGTTCGCGCTATGGCAGCCTGGCATTGGGTGCCATTTCCGGCATTGCCCTTGCCATACTCGTCCTCGGTTTCGGCCTTAAGCCCGGCAATCCGCCTACCGATGTCATCTACATCATCGTTGCTGCCGTCACGTGTGCGGGAATGATGCATGCTTCGGGCGGAATGGACTGGCTCATACAGATTGCCGAACGCCTGCTGCGCCGGCATCCCGGACAGATAACCTTCTTTGCACCCCTCTGCACGTTCTTCCTCACCGTGCTTGTGGGGACAGGCCATGTGGTGTATACCCTCATGCCCATCATCGCCGACATTTCCCTGCGCAAGGGCATACGCCCCGAACGTCCCTGTGCCGTGGCATCCATTGCCTCGCAGGTGGGTATCACCTGCTCGCCCATTGCAGCCGCCGTGGTGGCTTTCACCACCATCTCCGCACAATATGGCTACGACATCACCATCCCCCGGGTACTTATGGTGACCCTCCCCGCCAGCATCATCGGCCTGCTTGCCGCCAGCGCCTGCTCCTACCGGCTCCTACCGTAGGGGCAAGGATCTCGACGCCGACCCCATCTTCCAGGCACGGATGCAGGACCCCGAGACCCGTGCCTACATGTTCGGCAGCGAGTCTACCATGCTCGACCGCGAAATCCCAGACTCCGCACGGCGGGCCGTAGGCATATTCTTCGCCGCCATAGCCTTGATAGTCGTGTTTGCCATGTTCCAGAATCTTCTCCCCACCTACACCCAGGTGGTGGCGGTGAACGGTGTAACCGGCGACTTCCACGGCATCACCCCCGACCAGCTGGCACAGATGGGCATTGTCCGCGAGGGACTGACGCAGAGTGTGCTGCGACCGTTGAAGATGAACATCGTCATCCAGGTGCTGATGCTTGTGGCGGCGGCACTGATGATTGTCTTCTGCAAGGCCAGTCCGAAGAAGGCCGTGGCAGGGACGGTATGGCAGAGCGGCATGGTGGCGGTAGTGGCGATTTACGGCATTGCCTGGATGGCCGACACCTTGTTCTCCAATTATATGGCCGACATCCAGCAGATGCTTTCGGCCGTCGTCAGCGACTATCCGTGGGCCATTGCATTCGTCTTCTTCACCGTTTCCATCCTCATCAACTCCCAAGGAGCCGTCGTGGTGTCGATGCTTCCGCTCGCCTATTCCATGGGAATCCCTGGCGAGGTGCTCCTCGGAGTATTCCCCAGCGTCTACGGTTATTTCTTTATCCCCAACTATCCTTCCGACATCGCCACGGTGAATTTCGACCGCAGTGGCACTACGGTTATCGGCAAATACCTGCTCAACCACAGTTTTATGATGCCCGGCCTCGTCAGCGTAGGCATCGCCACCCTGGTGTCCATGCTTCTTGCACGTCTGCTCTGCTGAGGCTTCTTCCAAAACTCCCAGTCTTCATGAAGGCGAAGCCAAGCGATGGAGCAGCGAGAGGAGAGGCTGAGTTTACTTAGACTATCCCGAGTCGCGACGGAGCAAGGCGAAGCTAAGCATAACGCACTGTCCTTAATGAATAAAAAACTAATTTATAGAACATCCCTCTAACTAAAACAGGATTCTGATTCCTCCCCACCCCAAAAACGAAAATTCCCTTTCACTAAAAGGTTGTTTATGAATGAGGAGGCAGTATTTGAAGCATACAAAGTTTATTTCCGTCATGAATCTTCGGAGTCATGACGGATTTTTTCGTACCTTTGCCGACGTGCCGCTGTTTCAGGGCATACAATAATTTATGAAAAAGATAACAATAGCCATCGACGGCCATAGTTCGTGCGGAAAGAGCACCATGGCCAAACAACTTGCCCGTGAACTCGGGTATATCTATGTCGACACTGGTGCCATGTACCGCACCGTCACCCTCTATGCCCTGCGCCGGGGACTTTTCGACGGTGCCGGGAATCTGGACGAAACCGCTCTGAAGGCCGACATCGACGGCGGAAAGGTGCAGGTGAGTTTCGTGATTAATCCCGAAAGCCGACTGCCCGAACCCTGTCTCAACGGCGAGGTGGTGGAGGACCATATCCGCGGCATCGAGGTTTCGAGCCGTGTGAGCGTCATCGCCGCCCTGCCGTTCGTACGCGCTGCTCTTACCCTGCAGCAGCAGAAGATGGGAGGGGAGGGCGGCATCGTGATGGACGGACGCGACATCGGAACCGTCGTCTTCCCCCATGCCGAACTCAAGGTGTTCGTCACCGCCAGTGCCGAAGTGCGTGCCCGGCGTCGCTACGACGAACTTCTTGGCAAGGGACAGGAGGCAAGTTACGACGAGATTCTCCGCAATGTCCAGGAGCGCGACTACATCGACTCGCACCGTGCCGTGGCACCGTTGCGGCAGGCCGACGATGCGCTCCTGCTCGACAATTCAGACCTTACGCGCGAGGAGCAGAGCCGATGGCTCCTGGAGCGTGCCCGCGAGGCGATGGCAGAGTAGCACCCTTTAACCTGCTGCGCTGATGGATTTACACACCCCCATAAAGACAGATTAGACGATGAAAAAGATACTTTTTGCCCATGGTTTTGCCTCTTCCGGTGCCAGCGGTACGGTGATGACCCTCCGTCAGATGCTATATCATTCCGCGGCTTCCGATACAGGCGATGAGGTGCGCGTTGTAGCTCCCGACCTCCCCGTCATGCCTCTTGAAGCCATGGAAATGCTGCGCCAGCTGGCTGCCGACGAGCAGCCCGACCTCATTCTCGGCACTTCCATGGGCGCATTCTACGCCGAACAGCTCCGGGGCTTCCGCCGCATACTTGTCAATCCCTCGTTCCAGATGGCACGCCTGCTGACCTTCGGGGGAATGGGACGCCGGGAGTTCCGGAACAAGCGTGCCGACGGAGCACACGACTTCAAGGTCGACAAGGAGATGATAGCCCAGTTTCGTACCCTTGAAAAGGAATCTTTCAAGGGTATCGATGCCGAAGAAAAGGGACGTGTATGGGGCCTCTTCGGCGACAAGGACAAGAAGGTGAACCATCAGAAGGATTTCATAAAGCATTACGGACGGGAACATTTCATCGTCTTCGACGGCGAGCATTTCCTCAACGACAAGGTGCTTTCGCGCAGTGTCCTGCCCGTCGTCAGGCAGGTACTTGGTCTTTCTTGACGCCTTATGCCTGTTTTCAAACTTCTTCTCTCTCTTTTCTTTATCCTTCCCTTGGGTGTTTCCGCCCAGGGCTGGATGTCGTCGGAAAGGTCGGCAGACGGTGTGGCGAACACCTTTCGGATTATGTCGTACAATGTCGAGAACTTCTTCGACGTGTATGACGACAGTCTGCATCTCGATGACGATTTCCTCCCCGAAGGGTCCTACAAGTGGACCTCCCAGCGCTTTGTCGTCAAGGCCGCCCGTCTGGCCCGTACGGTGCTCGATGCCGGAGGGCTGGGTCCTGTGGATGTCATCGGGCTTTGCGAGGTGGAGGGCGACAGTGCCCTGCACCACCTTTTCCATCGTACCCGCCTGGCCCGTTTGGGCTATCAGTACGTGGTGACTGACGGCGACGATGTGCGTGGTATGAATGTAGCCATAGCCTGGCAGCCCGCCTCCTTTTCCCTCATCGGCCACACCGCGTTCAGTGTCCCGTTGCCCGATGTCTCGCAGCGTCCTACGCGCCGCATCCTCCTTTGCAGCGGACGCACGGCCGGTGGCGACACCCTCGACGTGATGATGCTCCACTTCCCCTCGCGCCGTGGCGGACATGCTGCCGACCCTTTGCGCCAGGCTGCGGTGAAGACGGTTGTCCGGGTCTGCGACAGCCTGCAGCATTGCCGTCGTCGACCGCACATCATCGTCATGGGCGACTGCAACGCCACGCCCACCGACCGGCAATTGCTGCCGTTGCGCTCCGCCGGACTCCGTTATGTGCCGGCTGTAATTCCTGCAGGAAGTCCAGTAGGCGGCACCTACCTGTTCCGTAACAACTGGAGTTGCATCGACCAGATGTGGACCTGCGGTGAATTCCGCGGCATGGAATGCCAGGTCTTTGTTCGCGACTACATGCTCGAACGCAATGCCGACGGATTGCCGGTCCCTTTCCGCACATATCGCGGTCCCAGTTATCATGGCGGATACAGCGACCATCTGCCCCTCGTGGCAAGGTTCTTTCTGGATTTCTGAATCATTTTTTTGAAGAGATTTTTAGAGAATATTCAGGGAATCCCTCTTCGTAATCCCCCTGTTCTAAAGGTATGGAAACCATTCTGCTGATTTTTGTCATGAGCCTTGGTGCCGCTTTCGTGCAGCGGGTATCGGGTTTTGGTTTCGGCATCTTCATTATGACGGTGCTGCCGTTTGTCCTTCCTTCCTACGGTGAGGCCACCGCCCTTTCCGGCATGTTGGCGCTTGTCACTTCGCTCTTCATCACCTTGCGCCTAAGGCGTTTCATTCCCTGGCGTAGGCTGTTGCCCATCCTTCTCACATTCCTTGCGGTATCGGCGCTTGCCGTAATGGCGGTGGCCTCCGCCCCCGAGGCCGTCCTCAAGCGGGTGCTCGGCGTGGTGCTCATCGTGGCGAGCATATGGTTCTTCTGTTTCAGTGGTCGGGTGCAGGTACGTCCCACACTCCCCGTACAGTTCAGCCTCGGCACCCTCTCCGGTCTGATGGGCGGGTTCTTTGGCATGCAGGGTCCTCCTGCCGTACTCTATTTCATAGCCACCACCAGGAGCAAGGAAGAGTATATGGCCATGGCGCAGTGTTATTTCCTGGTGGGCAATGTCTT
>SFJN01000022.1 GCA_004555055.1 Bacteroidales bacterium
GTTCTATAAATTAGCTTGAGACAATTTTCGAACTATCGCACAGTAGATTTCTGTTCTTTAAATGCGCACATAGCGGGCTATGTAAGTATTTAAAGGATAGGAAGATACAAGCGAGAGGCTGAAAAGTGGCCAAGCATGAGAACACTTCTTAAATGAATAAAGAACTAATTTATAGAACATCCCTTTTAGTTCTTTAAATCGAGACACCTCCGCATATCCCTGGACGGGGAAATGCGGAGGTGTCTCGCTGCTGTACGAAACAGAGCGGAAGGAAAAACGACACAATGCCCTCACCGGTTACGCCAGAACGCGGGAATGAAAGGCAGGATAAGGGAGAAGATTTCAAGACGTCCGGCCAACATAAGGAACGACTGCAACCAGATGGCCGCATCGGGCAGCACATCCCAAGAGCCCAACGGGCCGACAGCATATCCCAAAGCCGGACCAATGTTGGAAAGGGACGATACAGTGAGCCCGAAGGCATCAAGGACAGAAAAACCCATCAGCAACATGCAGGTGGCTCCGAAAAAGAGCAGCACCACATAAAGGAAAAGATAGGCCACAGCACTGCGGATAACGGCATGCTCTACGGTCTCCTCACCAAGACGTATGGGCAGCACGGCACGGGGATGAAGGATACGCAGAAACTCGTTATGGACAATCTTTGCCACAAACACCAAACGCACCACCTTCACACCGCCACTCGTGGAACCGGAACATCCTCCGCAGAAACTGATGACCATCACCACTAACCAGCAGATGGAAGGCCATATCATGAAATCGTGCTTCGTGAATCCGGTAGAAGTTTGCAGGGAAACGGCCTGAAAAATTGCCGAACGCAGCGAGATTTCCGCCTCACGGCAGAAATGGGCAAGTCCATCTTGGGTAAAGGCAAGATGCGAAAAGTCGACAAACCTTACAAAATAGGAAACGGCGAACACCAGAACGGCCGACAGGGAAATGGCGATATATGCCCGGTACTCCGTGTCGCGAAAGACCTGCCCTACCCGATGCTTGACGATGAAAAGATAGGTAAGTGAAAAATTGACCGAAGCTATCCACATGAACAGCACTGCGACATACTCGATAAGGGGCGACTGGAACCACCCGATGGAATCGGTATGCGTGGAGAATCCTCCCGTTGACAATGTGGACAGGGCATGGTTGACGGCATCCCAAAGACTCATGCCGCAAAGATAATAGGCCAGAGCACAACTTACGGTGAGCAGGAAATAAAGACTCCACAGCCAATGGGCGGTGGTGGAAATGCGCGGATGGAGTTTGCCAATCTTCACTCCTGTCGCCTCGGCGGCAAAGACCTTCTGCTCACCGATGCCTAATGTAGGAAGCACGGCTATCGTAAAGAAGATGATTCCCATACCACCTATCCAGTGCGTCAGAGAACGCCATAAAAGCAGGGAGTTCGGAAGTCTTTCCACCTCGGGAAAAGCCGTGGCACCAGTAGTGGTGAAGCCGGATATGGTCTCGAAGAAGGCTACGGCCAGACGGCCGGTGCTATGACTGAGCAGGAAGGGCAGCATGCCGAAAACAGAAAAGATAATCCATGTGCTGCCCACAATGAAATAACCGTCGCGACGCCCCACCTGGTGCTGGGCCTTCCGTCCGTAATACCAAAGACCGGAACCTACAGCGAGAGCCGAGACAATGGGGACTGTCCATATCTGCCAAGCCGGCTCCCCGAAATAGAGACTGATGGCAAAGCAGACCATCATCAATGCCGACTCAAGGGCAAGCAGACCGCCCACGGCTTTGGCAATTATTCGTTTGTTGATCATAACGTCTGTTGCACGATTTTATGAAGAGACGTCCCGTAGCCAATCCTCAAGATTGATGGAACGGTATCTACTTGAAAAAACGTTCGAGTTTTTTCAGATAACCTTCGATGCAGAACACCACGACGGTATCGCCGGGGAGGAAGGTGGTCTTTCCGTTGACCAGAAACCCGCGTCCGCCGCGTACCAGCCCGGCAAAGTTGGCGTAGTCAGGCAGATTGAGCTGCCAGACAGGCTTTTGGGTCACCTGACTGTTTTCCTTGACATGGTATACCGCCACCTCGGCAGCGGCAATGTTCAGTGCCTTCACGGTCTCCACATCCGAACGGAGCATCATACGGTATATCTGTCCGGCGGCAAACGTGCGCTTGTTGATGATGGAGCCCACATCAAAACTCTCGGCAAGGGGGATGTAGTCGCTGTTCTCGACCTGGGCAATGGTCTTCTGCACGCCCATCCGCTGGGCTGCCAGACAGGCCAGGATGTTCGTCTCGCTGTTGTCGGTAGTAGCCACAAACACCTGATGACCACGGATGTTCTCCTCTTCCAGTTTGTCGAAGCCACGGGCATCTTCGTTGAAGAGCATCACGTTCTTGTTGCGTATCAGTTTCTCCATCTCCTCCACCCGTTTGCTGTCGCTCTCGAAAACCTTGGCATGGATTTCGGGAGGCAGGCTGTTGATGGAGCATAATGCCGTGTCGGAACCTCCCATGTACATCACGTTCCGTGCCCGGCTGTAGCCTCCCTTTCCGACCACATTCTGCACATATTCCACATATTGGGGTGTGGTGGTGATGAATGCCAGGTCGTTGGTGCGAAGAATGTCCTTGCCGTGGGGAATGATGGTCTCGCCGGCACGCTTGATGGCTGTGATGTGGAAGGGCTCGTTGGGGCCACAGATTTCCTGGATGGGCTTGTCAATGAGTGCCACTCCCTTGCGGATTTTCACCCCAAGGACGATAAGCTGGCCGTTTTCCATCTCCCACCAATGGCGCACCCAAGGACGCTCGATAAGGTGATTGATTTCCTTGCCGACGAGGCCTTCGGGATAGACCATGGAATCCACACCGAGGCTCTTGAAGAATTCACGGTTCTCCGGAGTAAGGTAGTCCCCGTTGTCAATGCGTGCCACCGTCTTCTTGGCCCCCATCTTGTGGGCCAGGATGCAGCACATCATGTTGGTGCTTTCCTCTGGTGTGACACCGACAAAGAGGTCGGCATTGCGGATATCGGCCTCCTCAAGAACCTCTATGGAGGTGGATTCGCCTTGCTTGGTTATAATGTCAAGGAAGTTGCCGACGACGGCCAGACGCTTCTGGCTGTTGTCGATGAGGGTGACATCGTGCTTTTCCTTGGTAAACAGACGTGCCAGATGTATACCAACAGAGCCGGCACCGGCGATGATGATTTTCATTGTGGTAATGAAAGATTATTTCCCTTTTTCTGGCGCTTCGCCACAGCATTCTGCCTGCGTACCGGCGCCGGGAACCATATGTTGTGGAAGGACCCGGAGATATCAGGCCTTGAGGATTTCGGCGATGATGGAATCCTTGTCGAGATGACAGAGGGCATAAAGTTCAGCCACACTACCGTGGGTGACAAACTCGTCGGGGAGTCCCATACGGACGATTTCGGGCAAAGCTTTTCGGGCAGCAAAGATTTCTGCGGCATGGTCGGCCACAAGTTCGACGACTGCACTTCCCACTCCGCCAATGCGTGCCCCATCCTCCAGGACGATGATGCGCCGGAAGCGTCGGGCCACGCCGAGCACCAGCTCTTCGTCGAGGGGCTTGGCAAAACGGAGGTCGAAATGGGCAATGCTCATGCCGGGATGCTGACGTTCCACCTCAGCGATGGCATCGGCCGCCACGTTGCCGATGGGACCGAATGAGAGGATGGCCACATCGTTGCCCTCCTTCAGCATGCGTCCCTTGCCCACTTCAAGCGGTTCCAGCGGACAACGCCAGTCGGTCAGGCGGCCGCTACCGCGGGGATAGCGGATGACGAACGTGCCGCGACCTTCTTCCTGAGCGGTGAACATCATGCGGCGGAGTTCGCACTCATCGTATGGCGAACACAGAGTGATGTGGGGTATGGGGCGTAGGGCAGGGATGTCGAAGGCGCCATGGTGTGTAGGGCCGTCTTCGCCTACAAGTCCGGCACGGTCGAGGCAGAGGACCACGGGAAGGCTGAGCAGGGCGGCATCGTGGATGATATTGTCGTAAGCCCTTTGGGCAAAACTGCTGTAGATGTTGCAGAAGGGTTGCAAGCCTTCCTTGGCCATTCCGGCCGAGAAGGTCATGGCATGACCTTCGGCAATGCCCACGTCAAAGGTACGCTCGGGGAAAGCCTGCTGCATAAGGTGCATGGAACATCCGGTCAGCATGGCGGGCGTGACGCCCATGATGCGGGGATTGCGGCGGGCAAGCTCCACAAGAGTCTCCCCGAAGACGTCCTGGAAACGGGGCGGGCACATCTGTGCCTTCTCTCCGCTACCGCCTCCGCGTTCGCCAGTGTCCTTGTTGAAGCGTCCCGGAGCATGCCATATGGTGGGTTTTTCCTCAGCAGGTTCATAGCCTTTGCCCTTGATGGTGTGAATATGGAGGATGCGCGGGCCCTTCATGTCCTTGATGCGCTCAAGGGTATGCACGAGCTCCTTGATATTATGGCCGTCGAGGGGACCGAAATAGCGGATGTTCATGCCCTCGAAGACATTCTGCTGGGCCGTTATGGCCGACTTCAAGGCATTGCCGAACCGGATGAGGAACTTGCGACGTCCGGTGCTGAGCATTCCCCATTTCTCCAAGCTCCGTGCAGCACGGTTGCGCAAACGGTTGTAGAAGCTGGAGGTGTGGACATGATGCAGATACTCAGTCATTCCGCCCACCGGAGCGGAGATGCTCATATTGTTGTCGTTGATGATGATGAGCAGGTTGTTCGGCGTGTCGGAGGCATTGTTGAGTCCTTCGAACGCCAGTCCTCCGCTCATAGCCCCGTCGCCGATGACAGCCACCACATGGCGGTCGGTCTCACCGCGTCCGAGGGCGGCAGTGCTCATGCCGAGGGCTGCGGAGATGCTGTTGGAGGCATGTCCGCAGGCAAAGGTGTCGTATTCACTTTCCAGTGGCGAGGGGAAAGGCTTGATGCCTCCGAACTTGCGGTTGGTACAGAAACTGTCGCGGCGTCCGGTAAGAATCTTATGGGCATAGGCCTGATGCCCCACATCCCATACGATACGGTCGTAGGGGGTGCGGAAAACATAGTGCAGGGCGACTGTGAGTTCTATAGCGCCAAGACTGGATGCAAGGTGTCCGGGGTTCTGTGCCAGTTCATCGAGGATGTCGCTGCGGAGTTCCGCGCAGAGGTTTTCCAACTGTCCGACTTCGAGTTTCCTCAAATCATCCGGACTGTCGATGGCTGACAGCAAAGGATATCGTCTTTGTTTTTCCTGTTTGTCCATGAATGAAGACTACACATCAAAGTGTTTTTTGAGAGGGGTAGGTCCGCATACAGCAGATGCAGCGAACGGCTGTTCCGTCCAGGCATCCTTGTCTGTCCGCAAATCCTCTCCCCTTTCTCTCGGGAGTCCGCAACGGAGGGAGCCAGGCTCCACCCTCATCGTCCGATACATCCCAAAATATATTGCCGTACCATCTCCACAGCACGTTTCTCACCGCCGTAATTGGGGATGATGATGTCGGCAAACTGCTTGGTAGGCTCTATGAATTCGTCGTGCATGGGTTTCAGCACATTGCGGTATTTGTCGACGAGCATGTCAAGCGAGTGCCCGCGTTCGGCTATGTCGCGCTGGATGACGCGGAGCAGACGTTCGTCGGAAGCGGCATCGACATAGATCTTAAGGTCCATAAGTTCGCGTAGCCGCTGGTCGTAAAGTGCCATGATGCCCTCGATGATGATTACCTCCTTGGGATCGACGTGCACAGTTTCCTGCTGACGTGTACAGGTCAGGTAGGAATAGGTGGGCTGCTCGATGGGGTGCCCGTTCCGCAGCATCTCAATCTGCTCCTCAAAGAGTGGCCAGTCGAAAGCGTTGGGATGGTCGAAGTTCGTCAGTTTCCGGAGTTCCTCGGGCACATTCCACTGGTGGTTGTAGTACGAATCCTGAGGGATGACCGCCACACTTTCGGTAGGCAGCGAGTCGACGATGTTCTTCACGACGGTGGTCTTCCCAGACCCCGTTCCTCCGGCAATTCCGATGATAATCATATATTAATATGGTATATTCTGACAGTCGTTTTTCATGCTGTTTTCAATGTGGCATCCCTCAGCCGCATCGTTTCCGAAGCATCATCCTCACGTCATTTCCCCAAAGGATTTTCCTGTCTTGTGCCACATTTAACCACGCAAATATACCATGTTTTTTTTGAAATCCTTAACTTTGCCCATCCAAAAAAGTTAAAACACCATGCTTTTCAAAGAAATCATTGAAAAATATTATCCTTCGGACGACAATCTGCGTCGCTTGCTGCTGCACCATAGCCGGCAAGTGGCGGAACGTGTGGAAAAGATTGTCCGGCGCCATCCGGAGTGGGAAGTGGACAGTAGTTTTCTGGAAGATGCAGCCATGCTGCACGATGTGGGAATTTTCCGGTGCGATGCTCCCGGAATCCATTGTCATGGCAACGCGCCGTATCTGCATCACGGCATTCTGGGTGCCGAAATCCTGCGCCACGAGGCGGAAAACGCCGACGCATCACTCCGCCCGCGCTACGAACAGCTGGCACGCGTCTGCGAGCGCCACACCGGCACCGGACTGACAGCAGAACAGTTGGAGATACTGGATATACACGTGGCCTCGCCCGACCTTATGCCGGAAACGCTGGAGGAACAGATTGTCTGCTACGCCGACAAGTTCTACTCGAAAAGCCATCCCGAACGCGAGCGGACCATTGAACAGACCATTGAGAGCCTGCGGAAATTCGGCGAGGACGGCGTGCTGAAATTCTCGGAATGGGCACGCCGCTTCGAAGGCTGGCAGGGGTAAGACAAGACACCCCGGCACGTCCGGCCATGAACATCACCGCATCACGGCTGCAAGGAACAGCATCCATACAGGACAAGACATAAAAATCCCGCACTGCCCATTGGAGCAATGCGGGATGATTTTTTATCTATGTCGCTCTGTCCTTGTCAGACAGAAGGGCAATTTACTTCACGATGTACTTCTTGCCACCGATGATGTAGAGACCGGCGGGGAGGTTCTTCGTGCTGTTCATGCGTACGCCGGAGATGCTGTAGATGGTGTTCTCCTTGCGGTTGTCGATGATGTTGATGATGCCTGTTTCACCGTAGATAAGACCGTTGCAGACAAGGGTGAGGTCACCGGCTTCGGTCACGGGTTCCATCTTGGTGAAGTATCCGGTACCAGCTGCAACTACGTCGTTCTCCTCGGAAACGAGAACCGACTTGTGGTTGTCAGCGAAGATACCGTTACCGGCGGCAAGTTTAACACTTTCGAATACGCCGACAAGACCCTTTTCTTCGTTGGGAGTAGTGGTCTTGGCACACTCGGAGAGTTTCACGCCTTCGGGCTGGAAGAAGAGAGCTGCGGTCTGTTCGTTGCCTTCGTTGGGAACGAAGATGTAAGCGTTACCGGCCTTGAGAGGAGTACCCTCAGGAACTGCAACAAGTTCGATGTGGTTGTTGCTAGTATTCTGTCCGAGTACGGTGTAGAATGCACCGAAGTCGGTGTAGGTATCCATCTCAACGGGGAAGGTATAGGCCTGGGGAGCGTCAGGATAAGCTACTTCGAAGAGCATACCGCTGTTCTCGAGCTTGTCGTTGACTTCGTCTACATCCTGAGGTTCGAACTTGAATGCGCTGTTGTCGCGGCCGGAAGCAGAGTTCCATGTCACGAGGACATTGTTGCCAGCGGGCTGGGCGTTCACATAGTAATAGTCGTTGTATGCATCTTCTTCGGCGAGAACGAGGTTGAAGCAACCGGGTTCCTTGGCGAAGCGGATACCGAATACATAGGGTTCGTCGCTCTGGGCTATGATGGTCTTCTTGCTGACGGGAGCAAGATAGCGGCCGGTGTAGAGGTTCTTGTAGGTGTATCCACCGTCAACCTTCTCAACGAACCAGTAGCTACCGGGACGGAGGTCGGTGTTGGCCTCGTCGGCGCCACCACGGTGATAAACGTGGTTCGTGGTAGAAGAATAATTAGCAGTGATTACGCGGTCCACAACGCTTTCGTTGCTCGACTGGCTGCGGATGACATAGAGTCCGTTTGCAGGCACATGGAGGGCAGCGTTGAAGGCGTCGATAGCAGCATCGAGAGCAGCCTTGGCAGCATTGATTTCGTCGTTGGTCATTACGGGCTTCACGGCAGCCTCGGCAGTAGCGATGGCTGCTTCGAGGGCAGCAATGGCACCGTTCTCATAATATCCGAGTCCGTCGCCTTCGACAGCACCGTCAACAAGAGCCTTGGCCTCGTCGATGGCATTGGTCAGACGTTCGGGAGTGGGATAGTATTCGAGGAACTTGGCATAAGCTTCTTCGAGCTGCTTGAGGGTTTCCTCAGATGCAGCACCGTCGGCAATTTCTTCCTTGGCGAGTTCGATGGCCTCCTTCAGCTCCTTGAGGACATCCTCGGGAACGGCGCTGATGATGGACTCATCCATATTGAGGGCGGCCTTGTAGAGACGGAATTCAGAACCGTGGAAATACTTGTTGCCGTTGGGAACGTCACCGTCAGCGACACGGGTCTTGACAGCCATACGGATGTACTTCACAGGTTCGCTCAGAGCCACGCTCATGAAACCAACGGTGTTGGCGGCTTCTGTCTGCTCGTCGGCAAGAGTATATTCGAAGGTACCCTTTCCGAGTTCCTTCCAGGTCTGCTGCCAAGCGTTGAATTCTTCGGCAGTTGCAGCACCTTCGGCTTCGTTGACCTCGAGGTCAGTCTCGTTGTTGGTACCCCAGATTACCACATCCTTCGGAGCACCGTTGTTGTTGCTGGCACGCTTCACCCACTTGAAGATGAGTTCGCTTTCGGGATTCTCGATGGTCATCTGCAGGAAGTGGTCGCCCTTCCAGGATGCGCTCCAAGTAGAGTGCATATAGGTATTCTTGTCGCCGTCGAAGAGGGCGTCGAGAGAACCTTCGGAAGTTTCGTTCATCGGGCAGGCAATCTGGTCCACGCTGGTAACGAGACCGTCGAGTACGAGGCTACCGGTCTTTGCGGTTTCGCTCTTGGTGCCGTCAGCATTGAGGGCATCGTACGAATAGCCGGCGGCAATCTGGTCTTCAGCCTTCTCCACGAGTGCGCGGAGGGCAGCCAGACGCTGGGGACCTTCGAGGTTCTGCTTCAGCAGTTCAACCTCGTCTTCGGTGAGGGTTTCTACCTTCCAGCAGGAACCTCCGACACGCCAGTCCCAAGCTACGACGTTGTTCACGTCGCTCGAGCAGTGGAGACCCGAGTAGTCAGCGGGGAAGCGGGCATCTTCGGAAGCCACGGTAAGTTCGGGGCTGTAGAAGCTGAACCATCCGGGGAAGTTGGGGTTGGCAGCGATGGTGAAGGCTACCTGCGGGGTGTCGTGCATTACGACAGGGCTGTAGGTCTTGGGGTCCTTGCCAATGTACTTGCCGGTTTCGATGTTCTCGAAGTAGTAGAGTTCATTGCCTTCATCGTCGGTGGTACCGCTCTTGAAGGCATGCCATACGAACTTGGCGGTTTCGTAAGCCGTCTTGTCGAGGCTTTCGAGCCAGAATTCCACTTCGTCATCAGCCTTGTACGACCAGCGGAGGTTGGCATCGCTGCTGTTGACAACAGAACCGTCGTAGATGGCACCGTCGTCGTAGTTCGAACCGTTACGTCCCCAAGGATATGCAGCCTCGGTCCAGTTGGGGCTGGGACGCATGGAGCGGAGGATGTAATAACCTTCGGTCAGACCCTTACCGCTGTTCTTGAAGGCTTCAAGGGCGGGCTGGAGACCTTCTGCGATGGCATCGATTTCAGCATCAGAAAGGCTGAGTTCGCCATTGATGACGAGGACGGCCTTCTCCCAAAGGTCCATAAAGGCCTGGTAAAGGTCGGCATCATATTCGCCGGCACCGGTACCGAGCTGGTATTCGCTCAGGTCGAGTTCCATATCACCGTTGGTGATTTCGAAGATGATGGCCTCGAGGCTTTCTACAGCCGACTGCTCAGCAGCGACGTAGAGCACCCAGGTGTTCTTGTTGTAGTCCGTTCCGCGCGAAGCACCACCGGTCTTGGCACCCTCGCCGAGGCCGAGCAGATAGGTATAGGTGCTTTGGGGATCGTCATCATAGTCGGGAGCAGCCGATGCAATGACTACGGCATTGTCAGCGGTACAGTAGGTAGCGGCGCTGAGGTCGAGGTCCCATTCATTGTCAATAGCCTCGTGTACGATGGCATCGATACCGGTGTATTCTACAGGCTCACCATCCTCGTCGTAGCCTGAATAAGAAGCTTCGGGGTCCTGGACGTCGGCCTTGCGTACAGCCACCTTCCATGCACGTTCTACAGCAGGGCCGTAGAAATTCGACTGGGAAGGAGCATAAAGGTAAGTGCCGTCATAGCGCTTTACATAGTAGACGGTAGCACCGTCAGCGGCGGTTTCGCCGGTCGAAACGAACTGATAGAGGTTATCAGTCGTCAGGTTGTTGCTCGTGGAGTGAAGACTTCCGGACAGGAAGGCGGTGTAGCCTCCAAGGAACGACTGTCCTCCCTGCAGGGCGTACCACTTGCCGGCTTCGATGCCGACAGTTTCTACGTCTACGGGATCGGTAGCGTCGAAGGTCCAGAAACGTGCTTCAGCATTCACGGTTCCAGCTGCCAGCAGAAGACCTGTGGCAAGAGCGGAATAAAGATGCTTCATGGCGTTTTTGATTTTTGAAGTTAAAACAGATATGATTTTGAAGTATATGTGTTTTGCGTGACTATTGCGACGAAGGTTAAGCTACCATGAACTTCAAGGCAAAAGCAAATGCAGAGATTGGGGATTGCTCCCGGATTGCATCGGAGAGAAGAAGTCCATTATGGCGGAATGACCGCACCTGTCTTTTCAAACATAAAAAAGATATGCTTAACCGGTCTGTTCAGATTCTTTTTCCCTGTTTCTCTGTCACATTTTCGCTTTCAAAGTGTTTTTATTATAGCGTAAGATGGTTTCTAAAACGATAGCTTTGTTTGTAAATTACGCGTTACAAATTTACTCATTTTTCATATCACCCAACATTTCTTAAAAAAAACAAACGCTATTTTTTCTTTTCCTCCTCGGATTTTGTAACCTTTGCTTTGCTATTTATGAACCTCCAAGACCCGGACAAGAGGTACAAGCCATGAGATTCTTCCACCCCAAAAGACCGGGCAAATCATTAAGAGAGACTGTGGCAAGCAACGGGAACAAACCTTTAGGGAGGAGTGAAACAAGGGGCCACACCATGGTCCTTACGGGAAACGGAAACACCGGACTTCCTTGAGGCAGGCATCTGCACCTATATCCAAAGAAGTCCGATGTGGCATCTCACGGAACGTTTGTCTTTCTCCTCTCTAAACACTGTTCGAAAATCTCCCGCCCCCCCCGCACCAATGCCCACGAACCTGCGTCTGGGATTAAGCGTTATCGGACGAGTGTGCAATTTTTTCCGACGGCCGTTTTCTGACGCTTTCAGCCTCCCAGACCCCGTCGTTAACGGGCCGAGAAGGGCCTCGGAAGCCACCAAGACCTGGCTCGTCCCGAAATATCGCAAAATCGGGGACAAGGGGATTTTGGCGTCGTTTTCGGCCGGAAAACCGAAAACATCGGACTTCTTTGCCCAAAAGTACGGATGTTTGGCATGGAAAGTACGGATGTTTATGCTCAAAAGTTCCGATGTTTTTGCGCCGAAACAGGCCTATTTTGCACGCTTTTTATGCTGCTTTGGGGGCTTTTTGCCGCAAAATCCAATGAATCCGCCGAAGATTAGCGCACTTCAATCAGACAGGTTTGACAACACCAAATGGCAAAACGCGAAAATTCCGGCCAAAAATCACTCTAAAAGGGACACGATGCCTTGTCAAAATTTTTGAAGGTTCACAACATCCCCAGCAGGCGTTTGACAGACCGGATTTGGGCGATTCCGGAAGGAGTGTGCAATTTTCTTTTCCCCTCCTTTGGCCACCTGCATGAAGAATACCGACCAACACCGCCAAATAGGCTCTCCGTTCAAGAAAAAAGTGTTGATGATGCATTTCCGGAAAGAAAAAAAGGGATTCCGAATAAAGCCGTTCCGACATTTTTCTTTATCTTTGCAGCCAAAACGGGATTGAAGAACCTGAAGGGTACCACGGCCAGCCCCATAGCACGGCTCCACGATTGCCCGCACGCCCTGCAAACCAGCCTATGGGACAGCAACAACAACCGGCCACCAGCCCACCTTATTTATTTATAGAACATCCCTATAACACAGACAACACATGAAAAGAAAACTCGTAGCAACGGCCCTCTTCGCCATGATGGCCACTGCCGGATGGGCACAGTTCGAAACAGGCACAAAATACATCGGCGCATCCATCTCCGGTCTTTCCCTGGGCTATAGCAAAGCCGCAGACGTCTCCTTCGGCCTTGACGCCACCGGAGGATACTACTTCTCTGACTGCTGGCTCCTGAAAGGCAACTTCGGATACGGCCACAAGAAGTCGTACGACGACCTTACCATCGGTGCAGGAGTGCGCTACAACTTCTATCAGAACGGCGTCTTCCTCGGCGCCGGACTTGAATACCAGTTCCAGAACTTCGGAAAAAAGACCGTCACGGAGATTGTAAAAGTACCGGAATGGGAGATTAACGAGGAGACCGGAGAAAAATACCTTACAGAAAAGTACGAGGAGCGCGTTGTAACCCGCAAGTACCGCGAGAACAACATCCGTATCCCCATCGAAATCGGATACACCTTCTACCTCAACCAGCATATCGCCATCGAACCTTCGGTTTACACCAAGCTCTCTCTGAACGACTTCAACGACGGCACGGAATTCGGACTGCGCATCGGACTCGGTTACTACTTCTGATTCTCCCGGTTCTGATCCTCCCGGCACAGCGGTTCCGAGAAGGGAAAGCTGTACAAAAGAATCCCAAGCTCCATTTTCCATCACGTAAACATGCAGATATCTGAACTGGGCGAATTCGCCCTTATCGACCGGCTCACCAAGGATGTGCAGCTGCACAACGCCTCTACAGTAAAGGGTATCGGCGACGACTGCGCCATAGTAGACACCACACAGAGCGCCGGACGGGCACTGCTCACCACCGACCTCCTGCTCGAAGGCATACACTTCGACCTGGTCTACACCCCCATGCAGCACCTGGGATACAAGGCTGCCATGGTGAACATCTCCGATGTCTATGCCATGGGAGGCACCCCACGACAGATGCTCGTCAGCGTGGCAGTGGACCGTCGCATCACCGTCGAGGCTCTCGACGACTTCTACGCCGGACTCCGCCTGGCTTGCGAACGCCATCATGTCGACATCGTCGGAGGCGACACTTCATCCACCCTCACCGGAATGGTCATCAGCATCACCGTCATGGGCGACGCTCCTACCGACGAAGTGGTCTGCCGCAGCGGAGCCAAGGATACCGACCTCGTCTGCGTGAGCGGAAACCTCGGTGCCGCATACCTCGGTCTGCAACTCCTTGAACGCGAAAAGGCCATCTATTTCGACCAGCTCCGCCAACAGCCGCAAGGTACACAGCTGCCTTTCGAGCCCGACTTTGCCGGAAAAGAATATCTGCTCGAACGCATACTGAAACCTGAAGCACGGCGCGACGTCATCGAAAACCTCAAGAAGACGGGCATACACCCCACATCAATGATCGACATCAGCGACGGCCTCTCGTCCGAACTGCTGCACATCTGCAAGGCTTCGGGCTGCGGATGCCGCATCTTCGAGGAGCGGATTCCCATTGACTACCAGACGGCATCGACGGCCGAAGAGTTCAACATGAACGTCTATACCTGCGCACTCAACGGCGGCGAAGACTACGAACTCCTCTTCACCGTACCGCTTGCCGACCACCAACGCATTGCAGAAATTGAAGACGTGAAGGTCATCGGACACATCACACGCCAGGATTTGGGCACCCTACTCGTCACACGCGATGGAGGCGAATTCGAACTGAAAGCACAGGGCTGGCAGCACAATTCTTGAGCAATTGCAAAGTGCAGTTGGATAAAACGAGCCATAAAGTACAAAAACCCTGAAAAGTTTCCGCATTTTCTTGCACAGAAGCAAAAGTCGCCGTACCTTTGCACTCGCAAACAAGCCACAACGGCAACACACCGCTGAAGCGCCTGAAAATGCAACTTGGTGCCATAGCTCAGTTGGTAGAGCAAAGGACTGAAAATCCTTGTGTCCCCGGTTCGATTCCTGGTGGCACCACAGAAAAGACTTCTTCATTTACGAGGAAGTCTTTTTGTTTTACATAAGCCGACATGTATTGATAGAGCAAAGGGCTGGAGGCTCTGAATTCTTGGCCTTGCGTCCCCGGTTCGATTCCTGGTGGCACCACAGAAACGACATCATGTGTAAAGGCGGCTGCACCGCAATCCTTCCCAGATTCAACAGGAAAGTCGCGATGCAGCCGCCCATATGGAATTAAAGCAAAAAGGAGTTGACAGATACCGCCCCGTTTAGATAAGGATGGTGAGCACGGCACTCCAATGCGCCATGGCACCGAGGAGAACGAATACGTGCCATACGGCATGGAAGTTCTTCTTCTCGTCGTGGGCAAAGAAGTAAGTGCCCGTTGTATAGAAGAATCCTTCAGCCAGCAGGAGGAGCAGGGAAAGTGTGGAAAGTTCCTCCACCACACGGGGGAAGATGAAAAGCACGCTCCACCCCATCGCCAAGTAAAGTATCAGGGAAAGGCGGGGATAACGGTCGATGGCGAAAATCTTGTAGAAGGTTCCACCGATGACCATCACCCAAAGTATGCCGAACACCAGCCACCCTACCCATCCGCCCACTACACCGATGCAGATGGGGGTATAGGAACAGGCAATCATCACGTAAATGCTGATATGGTCGCACTTGCGCAATATGCGCTTCGCCAGACCCGGATGCACCCAATGGTAGACAGTGCTGGAAAGGAACATGAGGAACATGCCGGCGATGAAGAAGATGACTCCCATTGCCATCGCCCACCCCCGATGCACGGCAGGCCATACCATCCAAATGGACGACAGGGCAAAGACCGCACCGGCAAGGTGCGTCCACGTGTTACCCTGTTCGCCCCGAAGAGGCAGGAATTTTGTCATATGGTCCTGAATTATGACTGTGAGAACAATTCTATTTTCTGTTTCCGCAAAGTTTTTCCGGTCTCATACATCTGCCTCGCAGCCTGCTTCAGACGACAGAATATGGGCATATAAATGTCCTCTTTGGCGGGAAATGTAGCAGCAAGTAAGGTCAGTCTTTACGGAGTTTCCCGGCAACGGCCTCACGCACACGTTTGGCAAAAGTATCGTAGTCCTCTCCGTCGCGAATGGAAAGCGGTTCCAGATACTCCACGCTCACCTTGTGCGGTTTCAGCCATCTCCGCCAGCGCGGCAATGCCTCGTAAGCACCTTTGATGCATACAGGCACAACGGGCACGCGAAGTTCGGAGGCAAGGATGGCAAACGTCTTCTTGAAATCGCCGAGATGTCCGTCGCGGGTACGGGTTCCTTCGGGGAAGATTACCAGCACATTGCCACGACGTAGTACCTCGCCCAGTTGCAGAATGCTGTCGCGGAGGCGCGAACGCTCCATCAGCACCACATTGTGACGGCGTGCAAAGAAACGCCGCTGGCTGCTCTGCACGTGTTCTTCGGTGGCATAGGAATAGCATCCGGGCACGATGGCCGAAGGCAGTCCGGCAAGCACCACCGGTCCGTCGATGTAACTTTGGTGGTTCGGAGCCAGGATGTAGGGTCCCTGTGCAGGAAGATTGGCCTTGCCACGTACCTCAAGACGGTTGTACAGACCAAAGAAAAGGCGGAATAGTCGCGAAAGCATCGGCAACGTAGCACTGCGCGAAGGGATTTCCACACCTCCTTCGGGAGCTTCGCGGAGTGTCTGTGCCCAGTCGACGGCGTCGGCAGCCTCTTCGTCAATATGGGTCTTGTGGCCTGCCACATGCTCGGCAATGGCAAGTATATGAGGGAATCCTGCCATAGTATCGGCACCGACCTTGGCACCAAAGGTCTTTTCGATGAAGCCTTGCAACCCCACCTTGTCGAGCGAGTCGAAAGCAAGGTCTGTCTCCACATGGCTCGTCGGGCGTACCTTTACGCCCTTCTCCGATTCAATATAGCGTTTGATGAGCACATATTCGCGGAAGGTTGGCTCGGGACCGTCTTCCTGACGCACAGCCTCGTGGCTGCCCCGGGCCACGATGTCGCGAATCTTGTAGCGCTGGAGCTTCTCGAGTTTCGTACGAGGCAGGTCACCGTGATAGACAAAGACGCTCATCACCTTCTTGTAGGCTGCCACCGTGAGGTTGTAAGGCTCAAGCACCTGTCGCTTCAGCTGCTCCTCGATTTCCGCATCCGTCATCCCTTCGGCCCATTCCTTTTGGGGGACGACGACGGCACACAGCAGGTCGCCGTCCTGTACCACGGCAGCCTCCTTCACCTGTTTCTCAAACTTTTCGAGCTTGTATTCCAACTCTGCGGGTTGCACGTTCTTGCCGTTCGAAAGGACAATGATTTCCTTGCTGCGACCGGTAATGTATACACGTCCACGTTCATCGAAACGTGCCAGATCGCCGGTGTGGAGAAAGCCTTCGGCATCGATGACGGCGGCGGTCTCCTCGGGACGGTTGTAATAGCCCTGCATCAGGTTGGGACCTTTGGCGCAAAGCTCACCGTCTACCAGTTTCACCTCCACGGTGGAAAGGGGCAACCCGGCACACCCGGGGATAACATCTCCCGGACGGGTAAAAGATATCATCGGTGCCGTTTCTGTCATGCCGTAGCCTTCAAGCACTTCGAGGCCCAAGGTCCGCAGTCCGTGGCCCACCTCTGCATCGAGGGCGGCACCGCCGCAGACACAGAACTCAAGGTGTCCGCCAAGCTTTTCATGCACAGACTTGAAGATGGTGCGCGACAGGGAGAGGCTGTCCGCCTTTTCGCACAGGGCGAAGAGGGCACGTGTCAGCATATGGGCGTCAATCTTGCGCTTGATGCCGTTGTAGAGGGTCTGCCACAGTCGGGGCACACCCACCATGATGCCGATTTGGGCACGACTGAGGGTGGCCATGATGTCGGCGCCCGACATTGAGGGGCAAAGTGCTATGCCGTCGCCCGTAGAAAGGGGGGCCACCACTGTTCCTACCAGTGGCAACACATGATGGAGGGGCAGCAGCACAAGCGTGCGACGATGGCCGTTGAAGATGGGCACTTCCTTCGACACGCTGTAGATGTTGGCGTTGAGATTGGCAAAGGAGAGCATCACACCTTTGGGCGAACCCGTCGTGCCGGAGGTATAGATAATGAGTGCTGTGTCTTGGTCTTCATACTCCACACAGGCCTTGTCCGTTCCTGCTGGGGCCTGCTCGTAATCGTCAATCAGACGGATTTCTGTCGTCACCCCGCTCTCTTCGACGGCTGCACGCAGGACATCGAGGCGCAGACGCGACGTCCAAACGCATGCTGGGCTGCAATCGGAAAGGATGTAAGCCACATCACTGACCGTAGAACCGGCGTCCACAGGTACTGCGATGCCGCGATGTGCCCAAATGGAATAAAAGGCATAAATCCAACCCTCACGGTTCTCACTGAAAATGACGGTGCGCTCCCCGCGTCCGGCAGGGGTATATTGCGCAAAAACGGCGATACGCTGAAGGAGTTCGCAATAACTCACCTCGCGTTCGCCGGAGATAATCGCTATTTTATCGTATTCTTTGAGCATACACTTTTGTTTGTAGTGCGCAAAGGTACGAACTATTTTCACGGACAGTGCAATATTATCCTACAAATTATACAAAATCAAATTCAAAAAGCCTATATCATTCTATTTTATAGGATATAAAGTCCTATCCTATGAGCCTCATCCTGTATTCCTGTGGCGTGTAGCCTATATGACTTTTGAAGATGCGTATGAAATAGGCCGTATCGGCAAATCCCACCTCAGCGGCAATCTGCCCCACGCTTTTCTCCGACTCCAACAGGAGTTTCTGTGCATGCTGCACCTTTCGCTTTTGCACATATTGTATGGGGGTGATGCCCACCACCTGTCGGAAGCGGCGTATGAAATACGATTTCGTGAGGCAGGCACGGTCAGCAAGCTGCTCCACGCTGATGGACTCGTGCAGATGTTGCTGGATGTATTCAAGGATAGGGGCAATCCGCGCATCATGGAGTTGCGCACGTTCCCGGCCGTGCTTTACGAAATAGGAAAGGAGGATTCCTGCCAGTCCACGGAGTTGCATGCGCTCGTAATAGGGCATGACCATAAACGCCTGCACATAATCGCGATATGCCTGATGGTTCAGAAATTCTTCGGCGCTTCGCGACGGCAGGTTCAGTTGGGGATAGAGCATGCAATAGTTCTGAAACAACAGGCGCGCAGCATGGTTTGCCTCCACCTCAAAGGGCAGTTCATAACGGTCGAAAAGCGAAGTCCGCTCCTGAGGCAGCAGGAATACGAAAAGGTAATAGAAGGCAAAGCCGGGCTCACAGTCGTAGGAATGGGGCTCATAGGCAGGGATAAGATAAAGATGTCCCGGCAATGTCTCCACATCCCTGTCACGGAAATGGAGTACAGCACGCCCCTGCTGCACGCAGAACAGACGCAGGAAGGGAGATGAAATGTCGTGCCCCTGCCACCGATGACGCGTACGGGCAAAGCCAAGATTCAGGATGACAAAGTTTTGCATATGCTGAAGGTCGGGAAAGAAACCGGAAGCAGGAAATTCAGTCTTGAAACCCTCACCGGATCCAATGCACAAAGTCGGCCTTGCGTGGCTTGGGCTCCGGAACTTCGCCCCGACGAAACCCGAGGGCACAATGCCCTATGCCCTCCCATTCGTCGGGATTGATGCCGGCAAGTTCCAGGATTTCACGGCCTTCGGCACTTTCACATTCCTCCTTGGCACGGTGAATCCAAATGCTGTCGACACCCAGCGAATGGGCGGCGAGCATAAGATTTCCCATTACCAGGCTGCCGTCGTAGACACGGTTGCGCCATCCGGCCTTGGCAAGCACCATGATGATGACAGGCGCACCGTAAAAGGGGTCGCTCGTAGTACCGAGGATTTCGGCATTCATCCGGCTGATGCGGTCACGCACTTCCCGGTTTGTCACCACAAGCATTTTCGTATGCTGGTAGCCCATTCCGTTGGCGGCATACTTTCCGCACTCCACGATTTGCTGTATCTGTTCTTCTGAAGGCAGGCGTTCGGGGTCGAAGTTACGCACGGAACGGCGTGTAAGGATGTTTTGGATAGTTTCGTTCATGGTCGTTGTCAATGTGTGTTTGTCTGGAAGAATTACAGAGATGCATGAATCATCTCCGCCATTTTACGTGGCAAAATTAGGAAAAAATCATGGCATATCATCGCGCACCGGTCTGCAAACTTCGGTTTCGCGCAGGAAAATCGCTTGGAAAAGCACGACCGTACAGGGTCTAACCATCTCAACGGGGGTCCGGCATCTGGGACGTTCCCGCGGTACAGCAACATACTAACATCCTCCTTGGCCGTCACCTTTCATGGTCCACAAGGGGCTGTCGATAGGCAGTCCGCCAATGTCTTGGCAAGGTTGAACGGCTATTTCCCGAAGATATATACGCAAAATCCCCCTTCCGCCAGCCTTTTGACCGGCAGAAGGGGGATATCTATATGTCACTTAATGATGCCTCAAAGGGCACAGTTCCCTGTCAGCATCAGTAGTTGAACGGATTATTCAGCCACGCAGATGGTACAACGGTTCTTGCGGTAGTTAGCCTCGTCGTTACCGAAGGGCTGTACGGTATCGCCCTTGTAGTCCTTGTTGATGCGGTCGGCAGCGATACCACGCTGGATGAGGGCATCGTAGACGGCGTTCACACGCTGCTTGGACAGACGGAGGTTGATGGTTGCATTACCCGTATTCTTGTCGGCATAACCGGTAATGTCAATCTTGGCCTCAGGATACTTGTTGAGGTAAGCCACGCACTCTTCCACCTTTTCCATTTCCTCGGGACGGATGTCGTAACGGTTGATGAGGAAGAATACGTTCTGGATGCAGGGCTTCACTTCCTCTACTACGACAGGTGCAGGAGCGGGTTCGGGAGCGGGTTCAGGCTCAACCACAGGCTCGGGCTCAACAGGAACGATGACGGGAGCGGGAGCGTACTTCTGGCGCTTGCGGATGTTGATGCCCACCTTTGCCACGATACCGTTCTCGTTGTCATAGGCAACAAGTGAACCACGATTCCAAAGGTGCTGGTAACCGATACCTAAGGTAAGGTCGATGTTCTCGCGCAGACGGAAGAGGACACCGGGCATCACCTCGAGGTTGATGCTGTTGGGGGTATCGTCCTTGATAGAACCTACGATACGGTCGCCGGAAACTCCCAGTGCACCACCGCCACGCACCTCGGCAAAGAACTGCCAGCGCTTCTGGTTGAAAAGGCGGTAGTCAAGCACAAGGTTTGCGGCTACAGCATTTCCAGCAGGCACACCATTGAACGGATATACCTTCCACCAGAATCCTGCGTCAACACCAAGATACCAGTTGTTGGTGAAGTTATAACCACCACCGACTTCAAAAGTTCCGAACCAGTCGTCCTGATGGTTTTTCTTTACGGGCGACACATCCGGAAACAGGTTCTTGTCAGAATATCCCCAAAATCCACCGACACGCGCACGGAATTCACCCTTTCGGGCGATATCACCCTGCCAGAACTTATCGGGCTGCTGAGGAAGTTCCTTTTCTGCAAAGGCTGTCGTAAAAGCCAGGCAGAAGAAAGCAAGCAAAGTAAGGATTTTCTTCATGATAATTGGACTGTTATTGTTTGATTGTTGATATATTTCTGTGGGTCCCGATGTGGGAACGGGTACGTGCCAGGTCCGGCGCAGGAAACTCTCCCGCAGTCATCCGCAGACAAACTGCCATACACATTAATTATGGAATCATTAGGGACAGAATCAAGCAGAGATGCGGCGAGTTAACACGCAATATACAATCTATGTACGGGGCAAATTTACGATAAAAGAACTTATAAGCCACAAAAAAGGCTAAAATATCTTTATTTCACGGTA